>CAYNXT010000297.1:0-1984 GCA_964401235.1 uncultured Planctomycetales bacterium | reverse complement strand
GATGATCCCACGCCCTGCCTGGGGTCGCTACGCGACCATGGACGCAGTCCATTCAACGCGGCTGCTGCGTGCCATCACAATTCGGAGCCGCGTTGGCAGGCAGGGCGTGGGATGAACGGATCGCGTCAGCCTATCGGGGTGTTTGACTCCGGCATCGGCGGCTTGACCGTTGTCAAAGCCCTCATCGAAGAGATGCCGAGTGAATCCATCATCTATTTCGGGGACACCGCGCGCGTGCCCTACGGCACCAAATCCAAGACTACGATCGTCAAGTTCTCGCTGGAGAACGTTGAGTTTTTGCTGCGCTTCGGCGTCAAATGTATCGTCATCGCCTGCAATACCTCCTCTTCTTGGGCGCTGCCGACGCTGCGCAAGTATTTTAAGGTGCCCATGATCGGCGTGATCCGGCCGGGTGCCGTGGCCGCCGTCCGCCAGACCCGCAACAAACGCATCGGGGTGATCGGCACCAGTGCGACCATTCACAGCGGCGCCTACGAGGCGGCGATCCATCGCTTGGATCCGACGATTAAAGTCGTCTCCCAACATTGTCCCCTGTTCGTTCCGCTCGTTGAAGAAGGCTGGCTCAATGGATCGATTTCCCGCGAGGTGGCCGAGAAATATTTGGAGCCGCTTAAGCGCCAGCGCATCGATACGCTGATCCTTGGCTGCACGCATTACCCGCTGCTTTCCCACACCATCCAGCAGGTGATGGGCCCGCAGGTGATGTTGGTCGATTCGGCGAAGCAAACGGTCGTCGAGGTGCGCGGCGTGCTCATGGGCTCGGATGCGCTGCGCGATCGGGGCGTGCGGCCGCGCTACCGGTTTTTTGTCACCGATGAGCCGCATCATTTCAATCGGATCGGGCAGCGCTTCTTGGGGCAGGTTGTCGGGTCGGTCGAACGGGTCAACGGGCACTGATCGTATGCCCACACAACGTGCTGACGGACGGATGGCGCACCAGTTGCGTCACGTCAAACTGACGCGCGGCACCATGAAATTCGCCGAGGCCTCCTGCCTTATCGAGTGGGGCGATACGAAAGTCATTTGCACGGCCACCGTCGAAGAAAAAGTTCCGCCGTTTTTGCGCAACTCCGGCACCGGCTGGGTCACGGCGGAGTACGGCATGCTGCCGCGCTCAAGCAAACAGCGCATTGAGCGCGAGTCCATCCGAGGGCGAGTGACGGGACGCACGCAGGAAATTCAGCGGCTCATCGGCCGCAGCCTGCGCGCCGTCGTGGATTTGCCCCAGCTTGGCGAGCGCTCGATTCTGATCGACTGCGACGTGATCCAAGCCGATGGCGGCACGCGCTGCGCGAGTATCACCGGCAGCTTCATCGCGCTGGTGGATGCGCTGCGGGAGCTGCGCAAGCGCAAGGTGCTGCTGAGCCTGCCGATTCGAGATTTTGTCGTCGCGACTAGCGTCGGGATCGTCAACGGTCGGCCGGTGCTGGATTTAAGCTACATCGAGGACTCCGCCGCCGAAGTCGACATGAACATCGTCATGACCGGCCAGGGTGGCTTCATCGAATTACAAGGGACTGCTGAGCGCCATCCCTTCCAAGCCGCAGAGCTTTCCCGCCTGTTGCGGCTGGGTCGGACGGGCGTTGAGCAGCTTCTGACCCTCCAGCGCCGAGCTCTTGGCGCGTCTTCCGTGAAACGCCTCTGATTTCCGTCGTCGTCGCCACAAGAAATCATCACAAAGTCCGCGAGCTGGGCCGGCTCTTAAGAGTTTCCGGCATCAGGTGGCGCTCGCTGCGCGAGGTTCCCCAGGTGGGTGCGATTAAGGAAACCGGCCGGACGTTTGAAGCAAATGCGATCAAGAAGGCGTGTGCCGTAGCGCGCGCGAGCGGGTGCTTAGCGCTGGCGGATGATTCCGGCATCGAGGTGGATGCGCTGGGTGGAGCACCTGGCGTGCGCTCGGCGCGGTTTGCCGGTCGCCATGGCGATGATGAGGCCAATAATCAGAAGCTGCTACGGCGGCTCA
>CAYNXT010000296.1:0-1988 GCA_964401235.1 uncultured Planctomycetales bacterium | reverse complement strand
AGCTTCACCAGATTGATGGGAACTTGTTGGGTAGCCACAGCTTGATCTCCTTCAATCCATAGTATACCCCATCGTCCACCAGCCCCGTTCGTTTTTCTCGGGGATTCCTCGGCTGTGGTCATGGATATAAAAAGCTGCGGCTATAACGCATTCCAACCCGGCACCACCTTAGCGAATTCCTCTTGGAATGCAGAACGCTTCAGGTTTTTCTCCCTGATCTGTCTGGCGAACGCCTCCCATTTGGCGGGCTCCTTCACGACATCAATCCACATATGCCGAACCTTTCGGGCAACGACCGCCTTGGAGGCGTAGGTCTTCCGCGGATAAGTCTGATCTAAGCTCCCCAGACCCGACATGTAAAAGGCCAAAATCTGAGTCGGATACCTTGTCTCTAGCTCGGCAGCAATTTTCAGAAGGCTACTCCCCTCGCCATAAATACCGTAGGGGTAACGCATCTTCGCGAGGGTACAAACAGCCAAATCGAATTCCCCCCGATCCACCCTGATCTTCAACTGTTCCTCTTGCCAAGCTCGTCCTATTGCAGCCAGCATCCTGGGTTCATAAATCTCCCACTCCTTCGGCTTGCAGATCTTCTTGAAAGTCCTGTACTTCTCCAAAATCAGGCCATCGGTGGCTTGAGCAAACTGAAGCTCAAGGTACCCTCCTCTATCTCCTCCCTCCTTGGCCCGATCTGCCAGGAAAGCGCGAAGCTCATCCATTCTGCCGGTGGCCTTTCTCAAACCCTCTTGAGCAACTGCCAAAGCCTTCTCCCGTTTACCCTGTTCCCAGTAAAAGGTAGCCAGATCGTGATAATCCGCTCCCACTTCCATGTCCTTCAAACGTAGAGCCAGGTACTTTTCCAGGTCGCCAATCTTCCGGTAAATGTCTCTGGCGTTCTTTAACCGCCACTTTTCCTTCATGGCCTCCAGGCATTGGGCAAAATAACGAAGATCCTGGTCATCGTGGCAAGCTGCATACGCTACATCATACAAATCGTCGTTCATGCCAGCATTGCCACTTCGGATGTAGGGAAGAACGTCGTTGAGCAGCGACCGTCGATCGTCCCTACTGACTTTGGACCGCTTGAGCTTATCGGCCAACTCAGACAACAGATCAGACACCCGATATTCAATCTCCTCCTCTCCGCCACCAAATTCATCCAGTTCGGCCAGATCGGACTCGAGCTCATCCCAGAGTGAAAAGATCGTTTCAGCTTCCACGTCGGCCTGAGCCTCGGCAGCCACAGGGATCCGCCTGCGGAAGAACTCCAGACACTCACGCCGCATCGCCGGTCCGGTGGCGGCTAACTGCTGGATCAGTCGCCCCAGAACGCTGGCATCCGCTGACCGGATGAGCTCATCCAAAGGATCCGGGGAACCTCTGGCCTTCTTTTTCCATTTCGCCCGTCGACTCTTTCGAGACCTAAGGACCCACTCTGGTGTCAAAACCGGTACCCTCTCTCTATCCAGTAATGCCAATCACCAATGGCCAGTTCAGTTTCGTCATCGACATCCACTCCTGCAAGCTGAGCCAATGGAACCGCCAACACCTGTTTCCGCCACCTCACCATGACGAACATCTCCCGCTCACATTCAGACTCAGGGGCCATTCGCACCACCTCAACGCTCTCAGCCACGCAGAGCGGTGAAATAGACGTTGCCCACACATTTTGCCTTAAACGAGAACGTGAGTTTGTCCTGGGGGTAACAGTGCCATCCCATCGCGCGTTCTGTCTTGTCGCAGGCATCCACGATAACTTCCATGTCGATGCGGTGCTCCCGAGCTTTACCCTCCCTGACCCCCTTCATCTGTCGAAGACCCGTTTGACCGACTTCAGATCAAGTTTGGAGCTTCCATCAGGTAGCGGAGGAACCCCGCCAGGGTAGTGCAATAGTGACCCCAACGGCCACCCATAAGTCGTCACAAACACTCTTTTCATCGGATAAAGCACTGGCTCAGCCCGTTATGGGCCTCCCCAGCACCTCCCC
>CAYNXT010000295.1:0-1989 GCA_964401235.1 uncultured Planctomycetales bacterium | reverse complement strand
CTAGCCGGCTTTGCATGTGTGGGGGGCCTTGGCTACTACTTTTGGAGCGGCATGGCTCCTCCAATCCCGGTGGTCTCACCACCGCTCAGGATTCCCTGAGATGTCTGTGGTCGCATTGCTCAACCATGTCAAGGTCTCAGCGATCCGATCCATTCCTTGTAAACTTAAAGGGACGCTTATTGGACGAGGTGTGCCCGGCCTTATATGGTCTGAAGATTTTGTCCTGCGTGATCCGACTGGAATCATCTTTCTTGATTATCGGCAACCCTCGAAGCTCTGGGAATTCTTCTTTGGTTTGATGCGAGGCGAACAGCTGAAGGATGAGGGAGTCGAGATCACTGGCTGGTATCGTCGCGCCCCCGTGCCATACGTAGAACTGAATACCCTGAAGGTGCTCACAGATGGCCGGGTTAGAACCTGCTATGTCTACCACATGAAGCTCATCAGTGCGGTCGCGCTTATTGCATTTGGAATCTACCTGTTCCTTTTTACCTAACAAGCCCCGTGGCCCCAAACGTTGAATGCCGAAATCTGTCATCCGCTTGAGGGTCTTTCTCCGACAAAACAAGATTCTACTCGGCGTGCTATGCTTGTGGTTTGTGGGCGGATTTTTCGTGTTCTCTCACCATTTTCGACTCAACCCTATCGAGGCATTCCTTAGTGCCTTCTACTTACGGTTTTACGAAGATGACCCAAGCGCTAATTTTACCTTTGGTTACACAATATGGGGACAGGCAATTATTTTAGGAGTCGTGCTAGGACTCCTGGTTCAAAATACGCTTGATCGCCAGAACCCAGAAAGGGGGTGCCGACTGATGGCCCAACTGATACGGAACCACACCGTGGTCATTGGCTACTCGCATCTGGGTAGTCGCTTGGTCCAGCATTTCCGTCTGCAAGGCAGCCCGTATGTCCTCATTGAAAAAGATCGAGACAAGATCGACGACCTCTAACGCGCCCATGAAGCAATCATTGTCGATGATGCTCGTGAGCAAGATGCACTGCGTGATGCCAATGTCGGAGAGGCCAGGGCAGTCATTGTCGCGTCAAATAATGTGGAGACCGCTCTGCTGGTGACAAAGAAGGTTCGGGATATAAACAAGGACTGCCCGGTGATCGTTAGATGCTTTCACGATGAGCTGACAGAAGTTCTTGAAGCGTTGGGTGCCACACAGGTGATCTCAAGTTCCAAGACCGCCTTTGAGGAGATTCTTGACCATCTCAGGCAGTCGAGACCAGCAACTATTGCGAGTTCATCGCTAAGGATTAGCCGAGCAAGCGAATCGCATTGATAGTTACAATGTCTTTCGGCTAAGCCTCAGCGGACGGTCCGACAAAATCTGACACGCAGGAGAGAGACGCTCTCTTCTGCGTTTTTTGTTCCATGGATACCACAGAAACACAGAAATCCCTGCCTGCGCCGCAACGCGAAGCGGCGCGGCAGGCAGGCACAGAGACACAGAGATTCGCTATGCAGGCACCCCTCCTGCCCGTGACCCTCGCGTTTCTCGCGGGAATCCTCATGGGAACGTCCGGATGGCTTCCCCCCTGGAGTCTCGTCGGAGTGGGCGTCGTGAGCGCCGGTGTGGCCCTGTGGCGATGGAGGCGGACCAGGGCTGGAATCGTCGCATCCCTCCTCCTTTGGTTCTGTCTGGGCGCGTTGCGGATGACCGCGTGGCAGAGACACCAAGACACATCGCTCACGGAGGTCCTTTCCGAAGAACCGCAGTCAGTCACACTCCACGGCCTCATCGTGGACGATCCGGTGGAGCTCTTTGAGCCTGGCGACGCACACTTAGGCGATAGGGATGAGGTGACGACCGAGCCTGACCGGCAGGTCTGTGTGCTGGACTTGCGGCATGTGGGGGTGGCGGACGGCCCTTCGACTTCGCTCAGGGTGTCACCCTACCACAAGTCAGATGACGTGGGGCTCCACTGGCAGCCGATCCACGGCCGGGTCCGTGCCACCGTCCACTCGCCGAAGCGGCT
>CAYNXT010000294.1:0-1992 GCA_964401235.1 uncultured Planctomycetales bacterium | reverse complement strand
GTCCTCAAAGAAAGTCCGCCTCGCCGTGCTGAGCCCGCACATTCGCTCGCCCGGCGATCCGGCGGCACGCAAAATGACTCAACCGCCATCGCCACGACCGCTGAGTATTAAGCTGGTTGCCATACGTTATTACCTGGATTTCATTGGGCGGACCCTGAACCCAAGTGATGAGTTCCCACTTTTAGGATTCTACGTTCATGGAACAACGGCCTACATCTTCCAATTGGTTCTTATCCCGTTACTTTGCTATCTCGGATTTTCGGTTTGGCGGCTTCGAGAACGGGCGCGCCGAATCGCTATTGGACTTGAATCGTACATGTTAGTGAGCACACTGTTAGGTATAGCCATCCCATCCACGAGACGGTTCCATTTAGACGTAGCGGCGAAAGGACGTTGGGATTCTCAAACCAGCATCGTGGTTGTCGCTGCCTCCACAGTTTTAGTGGCTGCTGTGAGCGGTCTTGCACTTTGGTTCCTCATCAAACGCAAATCGGCGTTCGTCAAACCAGCACAATCTGCGTAATCAGTTTTTGAAATCTGCGGAATCACTCAGATATGGTTATGATTGACACACGAGCACGCGCCACGGTGCGCCAACTCAAAAGTGGATCGGCTCCTGCTTTGCTTTAGATGAAGGGTGTGGTATCGTAACGACTGAGCAGGGTGCATCAACAGATGAAGACGCGTGAGGACATCTTGAGCGTGTTGGCACGGGAAAAATCCGGCTTGCAACGCCGCTACCCCCTCCATCGCCTGGCGCTGTTCGGCTCCTATGCGCGGGGCGAGCCGCAGCCGGATAGTGATGTCGACCTGTTGGTCGAGGTCGATCCGTCGATCGGGCTGCGGTTTGTGACGTTGGCGGAAGACCTGGAAGCGCTGCTGGGTCTGCCGGTCGATCTCGTCTCCCAAGGAGCGATCAGGCCTCCCCAGATGGCCGTCTTAGCGCCTGAGCTGATCGATGTCTAAACGGCCCGTCCCGTTGTTGCTGGATGATATGTGGGAGGCCATCGAGCGGATCGAACGCTATACCACGGGCGTGACGCGCGAGGCGTTCGTCCGCGACGAGAAGACTGTCGATGCGGTGGCACGGAACCTTGAAATCGTCGGGGAGGCTGCGAACCGGCTGCCGGAGGAGTTCAAGCGGCAGCACCCCGACATCGCATGGCCGCAGATCGTCGGTCTGCGTCACCGTATCGTCCACGATTACTTTGGGATCGACCTGACGCTGGTCTGGCAGATTCTTCAACAGGACCTGCCGGCGTTCAAGGCGCAGTTGCGTCCACTGCGCTCAGCCGTCTAGGCGGAAGGCCCCTGCGCGTCTCACCTCCGACTTCACCGATGACCAAACCGCCATCGCCGCGGCCGCTGAGTATTAAGATTATCGCTTTGATCTACGTCTTTGGAGCTCTAGGGGAGTTTGGAGCCCTGAAGTCAGATAGCATTCTTCTCGGCTTTCTTGTTTCGGGAACTATCGCTCTGGTTTGGCATCTCGTTCTCGGAGTTTTGCTGGTTATCTTGGCAATCGGTTTATGGCGTCTACTCGAGCCAGTTCGACGAGCGGCCATTGGGTACGAACTGTACAATTTGCTCAGTTTTGCCTCGATGGGCATCTTCAACCGAGAGTCTACTATTGAAACGCAGATCCAAGAATTGTTTAGCCAGCTCGGTGCGACAACGGCAGGGGAAAAAACATTAGTTATGGTGGCCTTCGGTATCGGCGGAACCCTTATGTTTCTGATTACTGTTGGTATCTTGTGGTTTCTTGTGAAGCGCAAATCGGCGTTCGTCAAACCAGCAACATCACCGTAATCATGCCCTTTAATCACCGTAATCACTGATATGAACACGACAATTGACACACGGGCGCGTGCGGCGGTGCGCGGCCTGAACAGTTACCAGCCAGGCACGCCCATCGAGGAGGTCAAGCGCGAGCTCAGGCTCTCCTCGGTGATCAAGCTCGCCTCCAACGAGAACGCGCTGGGGCCCTCGCCG
>CAYNXT010000293.1:0-1993 GCA_964401235.1 uncultured Planctomycetales bacterium | reverse complement strand
ACCGCACCAGCTCGCGCAGCCGCGAGCCATACACGGGGTCATGATACCATTTCACGATGCTCGATAAGAGAGTGCGCCGCGCTGGCATCAAATCAACCTCCCACTTCCGCGAATTTGGGCGTAACGACCAAGGAGGTCATATCCACCGCCGTGGCTCCTCGGCCATACGCTGGGAGGCGTGCGACCCTGAACAGCTGGGTGAGCCCGTAGGCTGCCAAGAGGATCAGGAACGGCTCGAAGGGTGTGCGATGCCGATAGGTGGACTGGAAGAAGAGGTGGGCGAGCGTCCGCGAAGCGAGCAGCCCAAGGATGAGCCACCACGCTAAATGCTCGAACGGTCTGCGGAGCGCCTGCCGCACCACGAAGACGAAGCCCACCGCCGTCAGCAGGTACGCATAGCCCCACATCCCGTAATAATATGGACTGAATCGAACCAGGAAGACCGGATCAAATGCGCCGTAACTTTGATGAAAAAACAGATGAGAGAAATTCGCTGCCACCCCTCTTGCGAGTTCCGTGACGACCTGGAGCGGATGCTCGCTGAACAGCCCCCAAGCCGAAGCCGGGTCGCGCCAGGGATTGAACCAGGAGTTGAGAAAGGGAATCGTATACGGCTCATAGAACCACTGGAGCGCAAAGCGAGCGAAGAGGCCGCCCGTCGAGGTCGCCGTGAACACAAACGGCAAGAACGTGGCCAAAAACCCACCGGTCAGGGCTGTCATATGCCCCAGGGCCGCGCGCCATCCTACGTGATGTCGCACCCCCATGAGCAACCAACTCAGGAGAAAAACCCACACAACCGCATTACCTTCCCGAGTCGCTGCCGCATACCCAAGCACCAGGCCAATCCCTATGAGCCAATGCCCCCGCCGGAGAGGATGTTCCGCATAGCGCACCAATCCCCAGACGACCAGGAGCGTTAAAAAAAGATCCAATGCTTGATGACCAAGCGCGGCCGCCGCAAACACCATCGGATAATTCACCGCCCCGAACAGGGCCGCAATCCGAGCGACCGTTGGACCGGCGAGCCGTTTCGCCACATCGTAGAGCAACAGACAGGCGATCGTCCCCAAGAAGGACTGCACCGCGCAGACGAGGAAGTAATTTCTTCCCCCCAGCCAATACAGCAGCGCGACAAACCGAACATAGCCCGGGCAGAAAAATTGATGCGCCCACCATGGAGCCGACTCTGCGGGTTTACCTTCAACCAGCGCCCATGCCAGCGCATCGAACGTTTCTCCGTCGGAGCCGGTCGCCAAAAAGCCGGGATCCTTCATCACGCGCACCGTATAGAACAATCGAAGAGCAAGGGCGACCACCACCACGACTAATAGAAACAGGCGTTCATTCCCCACGATATGCCGAACATGAGCGTTCCATTCAGGGATGCTCGCCATCATCAAGAGAAGCATCAGGCCCACCGCAGCCGCACCAATGGTGACTTCATGAGGCATGATCATTGAGCCCGACCATAGGGTGAGGTAGCCAATCAGCAAGGGAAGAAAAAATAGCCATGGATCGACGGCGCGCGCCTGGCGCCAGCGCACAACCCACCACCCCATGCAGCAAAATCCAACCGAAAGAATGGTCCCCCAGATAAGGTGCCAGTAGATGCGATAGGCTGGCGCCAAGCTGACTCGCATCTCTCCTGTGACATACCACGCCAGGTTCGCGAGTAACCCGAGCATGTGGAGGCCCACCCCCAACCCGAGAGCCCGTTTCCACCAGACCGACACCGGGACATGAAAGCACCAACCGTACCCTGCAGCATAGAGCACCACACTGGCCCAGTAGATCAGCGGCAATGGGAACCCTTCCTCCCCCGCCAAGGGCATGGGAATGCGGAAAAACCCTCCTCGTCCATGCCACAGCTCAGCCCACAGCACCGCGCAGAGGCCGAGCCCCCCCAGGACGACACTGACCACGCGGGGGACAGCCGTCATGTGAGGCTGCATGTTAAAACGGACCTTTGAATCGTTGCTCATGACTGTAG
>CAYNXT010000292.1:0-1999 GCA_964401235.1 uncultured Planctomycetales bacterium | reverse complement strand
TGATTCTCCACGAGGATCAACGTACTCGATCGGTAGCTCTTGGGCAGAACCAGGCAGAGTGTGCCGGCCGCCAAGAGGGAGAGCAGGACACACCCCAGAATCAGCCATTTTCTCCGGAAGGCGATCTCCCAATAGTCAGAGACGGTTAAGGGCAATGGTGCGCTCATCGTCACTTCCACTCCGTCCTGATGGTCAACGTCGCGAGCTGCCGATCAAACTCTGATACGCGGCCCGCCAAGCTCTGTTTGAACCTGTTGTAGCTGTACGATGCGGTTGCGGCGACCGTCCGAGTAATCGCGAAGCTTACGCCGAAGGACCCTCCGTACGACTCGAACGACAAGGGCACGTCATTCACTTTGGAGTCATTCCGGCCATAATTGGCACTGCCCGATGCGGACAGACGAGCCGCGAGCGGCAGGGACAGCGAGGCGGTCACCACATCGCTGATCAGGGCCGTTGCTGCGACGAAATAACTGGGCGTTACTGATCTTGAATAGGCAAGCGTCGAAGTAGAGTCCTTCTGTTGCCATGTCAGCGATGCGCTGCCGGTGTAAGAGGCCAGGCGGGTCGATCCCGTGCCCGAATCGAGCCACGTCGCCCCCCCCGTCAGAGATGTCCTGAGTGTTGGAGTCACGACATGGCTCCATCCGAGGGAGCCGGCATGGGTTTTAAATTGACTGACAGCGCCCGATCCTGAACCAAAATCCGATTGCGCGTAGGTATAGCTGAAATTCACGCTATCAAGACGCGTGAGTTGGCCTTGCGCTCCCAGATTGATTGATTGATTGGTCGTATCAAACACGCTACCTGACGCCGGCGTCGCAAATGTCTTCCCAAAGCGATTGAACGAATACGAGTAACTTGCTTGGAGGTTGACGCGCGGCGAGAGGACATAGGAGCCGGCAACGGTGCCCGTATTTTGGAATGAGTCCGCTCGTATGGGCTGGATCCCTCTGGCAAAGACGTCGGATTGGCCAGAGGCTTGGGCCTCGGGATTCAGAAAGGCCGGCGGCTGAGGCGTGTACGTGAAAAAATCAGTGATCTGCAAGCTGGCCCTCGGTATCAGCCGTCTTACCGCATTCTCGAGATTCAGGGTTAACCCGGCGTTTGCCCCGACGTAGTTCAGACCGGGGTTGTTCACGTACATTTCCGCAGTCGCCCCCGCTAGTAAACTCCCCGAAATGAACCGAGCGCTTTCTTCAATCCTTACCTGTGGGGACAGGTTCGTCACAAAATCCTCTTGGTTTTGGCCTGGGGTGAAAAACACATTGCTGTCGTACCGTTCCGAAACCGAGAGCGAAGGAACGATATGGAACACGGGTCTCCCTGTTACGGCCCCGGCTGCTGTCCCAGTTACAGCATCCTGAACCGGCGGTCCTCCGGGAACTTCCCTCCCCTGCTGTGCTTGAGCGAGAAGAACCGGACCCTCCCCATGGGCCATCTTCACCTTTCCTACTGTCGCTACCCCGGCCATCATCGCCAGCGCCAACGCCATGTGCTTACGGCACCACAATCGTGTCTCCAGACCTGACGTAGAAGTTGCCGAGGGAGCCCGTGCCGGATAACAGATCGTCGTATTTCACCGGGATGCGAATCTCATGCGGTCTGCCTTCCCCGTTTGCACTGTTGCGCACCACCTGCATCAGGTTCTTGGAGGCGTACGGGGTGAAGCCCCCTGCGAGCGAGATGGCTTGCAACACCGTGGTATACGACTTGAGCTGATACTTGCCAGGTTTGGTCACTTCCCCCAGCACGTACACGTAATAGCTGTTCACCACTTTGACACTGACCGATACCGATGGCGTTTCCTTGAACTCCTTGAGCCGGTGTGCAATCTCTTCGGCGAGCTGATTCGCTGTGAGTCCGCTGGCTTTCACGTCCCCGATCAGCGGCAATGAGATCATGCCATCTGGGCGGATGACGACCTGCCGGGAGAGGTCTTGGTTCCGCCACACCACCACCTCCAGCACATCTTCGGGACCGAGCAAGAACTCCTTGG
>CAYNXT010000291.1:0-2001 GCA_964401235.1 uncultured Planctomycetales bacterium | reverse complement strand
ACGTGCCGGGGGGAATAAATCCCCCCGTCCCGCGGCTCATCCGCGGGCCTCGTTATCCGCACAGGGCCGCCCACCATGGAGAGCGGTAGATGCCAGGTTGGCTGGCGGAGCTACTGAGGAAAGAGTGGTTCCTTGGTGCACTCGGCGGCGTCGTTGCCACCGTGGTTGGCTTCCTGCTGGCTATCACGTGGGACCTCTACAAGATCCGCACCGAGGGCCGGGAGCGCACGCAGGTCGCGATGACGGCGATCGCTGAGGAGTTGTCGGCGAACCAGAGGCTCATCGAGCGCAACATCACGCTCCTCCGCAAGGACCTTGAGGTCTTGCCGGAGAAGAAGAGCGTGATTCAGCCGCTCTCACTGCTCAAGACCGGCTTCTGGGACGTCGCCAAGGTCAGTCTCACCCGGGGCGCGCTGCCTCCGGGCCAGCTCATGAAGCTCCGGCACGCGGTCTCCTTGGCGGAGCAGGCGAACGAGGAGATTCGAAGTCGAGAGACGTACCGCCTCCACAACGGCGCGATGAGCAATTACCACGATCATCTCGCCATCTACAATGGAGCTCTATTGAAGACACTCGAGGAGCTGAGCACCGCGGTCGCCGCCTACGAAGGCGCTGACCGTCCGAAGAAGGAGTGAACATCGCTTGGGTGCTCGCAAAAAGGGGCCGGATAACCTCGCCGTGGAGCGGACCGCTGGCTCGCATTCGCTCGCCGCGGCCGCTCACCGCGGCGTTAGGCCCGCGTCCAAACGGCGCCGGTTCTGAGGACAGGAGGTCCGCGATGGTCATCATCTGGAGCAGGCCGTGGCAGCGCTTGCCGTTCGCCCTCCTCGTACTTGCTTTTACCTTCTTGCTCCTCGGTCTATGCGTTCACGTAAGCATCGCAGAGACGCCCGAAAGGGCCATCAAACGTATCCGCTCTGGCCAGCATACCCCAATGCCACCGCCGACGACCGCCCCTGCAACAGGCGCGGCGGGCAAGGGGATGACCATCGAGAATGGTACCGGTCACATCCTACATGTCCACTTCAGTGGACCAGTGAGCCGGACGGTGGTCGTACCTGACGGGAGATCGGAGAGCGTCGAGCTCGCCGTAGGTGATTATCAGGTTGCCGCAGAAGTGCCGGGCTCGAGGATTATTCCGTTCTACGGGCGCCAGGACTACCAACCTTTCACCCACTATTGGCTCAAGTTCTACACGCAGAGAGTTGATCAGCCTACGCAGACCCCTTCATCTGCCACGTCGCCGGGACAACAAGGTGCCGGAGCGGCAGGCCAGGCAGCACCGGCTGCGTTCCCTTGGGACGGCCTTGTCTTCGGAGTCTCCACGCCTGATGAGGTTCGTCAGCGATACGGACCTCCTGAATCTACGCAGACGAAGGACACGTTACGACCCTGAAGTACACCAAGTACGCGACATATCAAGAATACGTCCAGGCGAAACAGGCGGACCCAACTACATCGCCGGTTCCGTTTAGTTCAATCGCCGTCTTTGGCTTCGTCAACGGAAGGCTAGCGAGCATAAGACTGGCCGGGCCGCTGTTGTTCGTGTCCGATGTTATAAAGGGGCACAATTGGATGATGCCTTTTGGGCTCGACACAGATTTCCATTTGAAGTATGGCACGCCGTTTTCCACAGGCCCTTATACAAAGGAACTTGAAGGGCGGCGCGCAGATTTGAAGTATGAGTATTTTCTGGCAAGCCCAAACGTGCTGCTCCGTATCCAGTACGCTCCAGGTGGCACAGTCTCGCGGGTTCCGGAGCAATGCTTCAAGCCCGAGGCGGGGAAGGAGTTCCCAATCCTCTGTGGATCTGTACGCTGGAAATCACTCTTGCAGGATTGGATCTATATGGTTGACAATAAACCTCTTCTCCCTCCGGAAGACTGAGGAGAATATGCCAGGTGGCGGACTTGCGTTATTGAATTCTTGGCCTAACTCGGCGCATCAGCCGACGCCTTAGAAAGCGCGGCTGAGCTTGGGCGTTCGACCCACACGGCGAGA
>CAYNXT010000290.1:0-2004 GCA_964401235.1 uncultured Planctomycetales bacterium | reverse complement strand
AATCGGTCGCCGCGAGGACATTTTCTTCAAAGAGCGTGCCGCCGAAATCAACCGCGCCAAAATGGAGCGCGATTTGGCCTGTCTTCTTCCCTTCCGAGAACCATGAGGCTTGGACGTGAGGAAAGTTGTCGAGGTAAATGCGCGAGAAGGCGATCATGCGCAGATATCGCGTGGGCCCTGCGTGCTCTTTAATATGCTTCTCAAGCGGGGTGTTGCCCGGCTTAAAACTCCACGGCACAAACGCCGTAAAGCCTCCGGTTTCATCTTGCAGGGTGCGGATGCGCTCAAGATGCTCGAGGATATCGTCGTCTTCCTCGATATGGCCGAACATCATCGTCGCTGTGGACTTAAAACCGAGTTGATGCGCCTGGCGGTGCACGGAGAGCCAGGCCTCAGCCGGGCCTTTCTTGGTGGCCAGGCGCCGGCGAATACGATCGGATAAAATCTCGGCCCCGCCGCCTGGCAGCGTGAATTGGCCGGCCTCTTTGAGCCGTTCCAGTACATCTTGAATGGTCAGACCGGAAGTTTGCGCCATCGTGGTGACTTCCGAGGCGGTGAAAAAGTGCGGGGTCACCTGAGGGAATTGCTTGCGGGTTTCTCGCACGAGCGAGATGTAATAGTCTAGCGGCACGCTGGGATTATGGCCGCCCTGCAGCAGCACGGTCGTCGCACCCAAGTCCACCGCCCGCTGAACCTTTTCCATTACCTGTTCGAGCGTGAGCGTGTAGCCACCGGCCTGCCCTGGCTTGCGATAAAAGGCGCAAAAGACGCAGTCGGTGATGCAGACGTTGGTGTAGTTGGGGTTGGAGTCGATGACGAAAGTCACGCGGGGCTCAGGATTCAGCCTGAAACGCACCTGATTGGCCAGGTGAGCCAGCTCCATGAGATCGCCGTGCTGCCAAAGCCACAACCCTTCCTCGCGGCTGAGGCGGCGATTGGAGAGAACTTTTTCTTCAAGCGCTTCAGAGCAGATGGTGGTCATCCCACCCCCTGCCTCGGCCAACCTCTGGTTGGCCGCGCAACCACCCCCAGCCAGATGAGTATCCTAGAGGTGGTTGCGCTAGCCGAAGGCTCAGAGGCAGGGGGTGGGACCATTCACCAGCTCAATAAACTTCTTCATGCCTTCCTCTTCAGCCTGGCCGAGCCGATAGGCGAACCCAAAGAGGTAGGTTTCAAGCTCGGCAGCCGGTATCCCGAAGGCGCTAGAAGCCTCTTGGGCAATCGCTGAAAGCTGGGGGAGGTTCGTCCCGAGCGCTCGAGCGATGGCTGATTCAAGCTGCTTCTTCTCCAGCGCAGCCGCTTCTTTCCGAACGGCCCACACGGCAAAGACAAACGGGAGGTGCTGCCACAGCCACCACTCAAAACCGAGGTCAATTTCAAAGGGGTAGCGGGTATTCGTCTGTTTGAATCGCAGCGCCTCATCACCGATGAGCAGGAGCGCATCAGCCGCCTGATCTGCTCCTCGTTGATAGGCCCCTGGCTGGACGTGATACCGCTGCTCGAGAATCAGGCGCAGGAGGCAGGCGCTGGTAGACGTCTCTTCGGTCACCGCGATCGTCGCTCCGTCGAGCCGGCGGATGGGCTTCATGGCAAAGAGCAAGACGCTTCGCGCCCGGCCGCGCACCGCAATGCCGAAATGGCCGATTCGCTCAAAACGATCCTGGAGCCGAATGTAATCCACAACAGGGAGCAACCCAGCGAGCAATTCGCCGGCAGCCGCTTTCTTCCCCAGCTCGCGTGGCAGGCAATCGGTAAACTCATAGCGCTCACCGAGTGTTAAGCCACGGTAAAATGGTGCGCTATTGAGATACGGAACTCTCGCAAGCGTCGTCGTCCCTCGACTCGGCGCCTGTAACTTCATCGAGGATTCAGCCTGCAATGACTTCATGGCGCCTCGCTCGGGACAATCCTGAGCGAGTCCCCAGAAAGAACTTTGTCTGGCTCGGGACGAGTCGAAGGATCGTAGACTTGGACGGTGCGATAGAGGGCATCGCGCTCCACAGG
>CAYNXT010000289.1:0-2016 GCA_964401235.1 uncultured Planctomycetales bacterium | reverse complement strand
CTCAGCCCCCAGCCCCGAGCCCTGAGCTTCTCTGGCCACCATCCCGCCTTCGCCATGTGCACGCCATAACAGGGCGGTCACATTATCACGGCTGCCGCGTCGGAGAGCATCTTGGACGAGCCCTTCAGCATCCGCATCTTGATCAATCAACTCGGTAAGCCGTCGCACTTGTTGGGCTATCTCGGCATGTCCCGGATCAAATAGTCCGTCCGAACCCACGAGCACGAAACTCTCGTTGCTAAGCGGAACGCTATAGGTCTCAGGCTCGCGATTTAGAACCCCTTCATGGCTTCGGTCACCGAGCGCTCGCGACATCGCAAGCCCGCGCTTTCCCACCATGATGTATCCTTTGGGATGATATGTTGCGCCACGCCGGATGGCTGCCTCGCGCTCCGCGTCATTCGAATGCACACCGTGGTTGGGACTCGTTCGAATTTCACCCTGCGCATCTCGAATGATCACCGGCGAGTCGCCTAATATCGCCACATAGGCACGTGACTCATCATGGGGAAGATAGACGAGAGAGAGCACTGCGCCCTCGTCCATCGCTCGTGTCAACTCATGCAGATCGGCGATGAGCCCTCTCAGAGCCGACTCGACGTCCCCGTTGGCTGCTGCCAAATGATGCCTGAAGCGGATCGCCGCCTCTTGATGGATCAGCTCAGCGACCCTGTCCCCGCCGTGCCCATCGGCAACCGCTAAGAAACGGCCCTGCCCGTGAATGAGTGAGACCAGGTCAATGGTTTCATTCACATAGCGATCCTCTTGGGACTCTCGACCGCCTTGATGGATGCTCACGGACACACGGGCTGCAGCAGTCGAATACAGTGGCTGTCCCTGCTGACTTCCTGGTATGACTATCACACCATCTGTTGGAACTTGCTTGATGAAGTCGACAATCGCCTCACCGAGGCGCTGGGCATTGACCTCAAATATCCCAGTCGCAGAGCGATAGGCTTCACTGTACCGATCAAAACCAGGAAGCTGTTCCACATACTTCAGACCAAATGCTTTGGGAATAAAGTATCGGACGTATACGACATCCGGTTTTCTATCCGCCTCAACAGTCATAGAAAGCGCGTGACCATAGTCACGCACCATCACGTGGAGAACGTCTCCAAAGGCAAACATCCTGACCCTCGGAGAATCCAATTCTTCCCAACGCGCTTGAAGCTGTTCCAAAATTTGTCGAGCAAGCGGCGCATCATCTCCATACGCCGCGAGATATTCTTTGTGTCCAACGGCCCACCGATGCAGCCCTTCAACAACTCGCTCATTTTCAGAAGCATAGGTGTGGAGCAGATTGAGGAGCTCATTGAAAGAAGAAATGTCTGTCAAAATATCTAAGAATGCTTGATCCACATCAGACCTGTAACCATACAGCTCCTCCCGAATGCGCACCATTACGGTGCTTGTCCCAGCAGTTCCCGGTGCCATGGCGGCGTGATATCCAGCACGCATATCGCCGGAGCGAAACAGCGAGCCTTCAATTGCTAGGGCCTTGGCTTTAATCGCGCTTGGGAGTTCCTCTGAGACCCCTCTCTGAAGTGCGAGCGCATCAGCCATGGCGTTAATGTGCCGACGAATGCGTGTCAGGTGCTGACGATACGTCTCGAGTTCCGCTTCACGCGGGATGGTCACCTGGAACAACTTTTTCACCTCAAGATCTTCGGCCAAGAGAAAGCGGAAGGCTTCGGTTCTTCGAGCCGCCTCTTCATCCCGCACCATCCCGCCTTCGCCACCGAGACGGCGCTCAAGCTGACGCTTCCGTCGTGCAACCTCTTCCATGCGGACTGCGACATCCTTCATCTCAGATGCCACACGGGCTTCTTCCGCGTTCAATGCGTCCAATTCTGCCAGGCGTTGCCGGGCACGCCCCATCAACTCATCAAAAGAAGGGTTCTGAGCCCCAGCTTGCTCTAACGCGCCCTGCTCGCCCCCAACCCTGAGCCCAACACCCCGAGCCGCAGTTGCCTGAGCCCCGAGCCCAGCACCCGGAGCCGTTCTTGCCTCAGC
>CAYNXT010000288.1:0-2024 GCA_964401235.1 uncultured Planctomycetales bacterium | reverse complement strand
TTGGAGTCTTGGCAAGGACCTGTTGAGAGGCCTTATCCAAGAGCGACATGCCCTTTGCCGTCGCTACTCTTCCTTTGTGACCATGCACATCGACTTGCTTTGAAAGGCCTGCCTTGTCAAGCTGTTGGAGAATCTTCCTGATGATGTTGCCTGAACCCTTATAGAAACGCTCTGGAGCATACCCACGGTTCTTCCTGCCGCCGTAGAATCTGCGGAGCTTGGACGTGCCGATAGGACCAAAGACACGGATGCGCCTGAGCACCGACGCTGAGCGGAGGTACCACCAATCCTTCTCGACGGGAGGACGCTCCTTGTGCATACCAGTCTTGACATAGCCAGCCCAGACCGGAGGTGTGATCTCTTTGTGCGTCTTCAGGGATTCAGCAGCCTTGATGACCAGGTCCTGTTGTTTTGCGTCAAATTGTGATGGCATACGCGATAACCTTCCGTTTGTGCGCCTTGCGGCGCGGCTTCTTACGAAAGGCCGCAACGATCGATTGTTCAATTGTGCGTCCTTTCGAAGTTGAAATCCGCAACGATTGATTGACTCAATCTTGTTTGGACTTCAACGCCCGTTTGGTTTCGCAGAAGATAATGCCAGATGCGTCTGGCACACTTCAGTGATCGCTCACTAAAGCTCTGCGAATGATGTTTAGGATTAGCACCCCATTTATAAAGATTACTGCTGGTTTTTTAAAGAGGTCCTTTCTCCTGACGGTAGAGTGAGTGAAGATATGAAAGACACCGAGAATCTGTCAGATTCTAGTATCACTACCGCAGCCCCTCCACCTAAGAGAATCTATGGACGACGCTATGTGGTACACGAGGAGCTCGGGCAAGGAGCCTTCGGCATCGTCTATCGCTGCACCGACCTACGAGGGCAACACCACAAGATCGCCCTGAAAATCGCATCACACCATGACCCCCTCTCCCCAGACCTCCTGAAAAAAGAAGCAGACATCCTTGACACCCTCACCGGATATGACGTCGAGAACATCCCCCGCTTTTGCGACTACACCGGAGACGCACTCGTGATGGATCATATCGACGGATTCTCCCTTGTCCGCCTGATGAGCAGCCCCGCCGTCAAACCCAGCACCATCGCGATGCGCAGCGGCTATATGATCGGCCCTGCAAGGAGCATCGAATCCGCCGTCGCCCACGACATCATCCACCGCGACGTCAAACCAGACAATATCCGGGTCAAGGAATTCGGTTACCTCATCGATTGGGGATTTGCAAGCCCCACGGACAGTACAGAGCCATCACGAGTGGGCACATGGGACTACATGGCCCCTGAAGTCGTCGACCGGCGCGACGCGCCAAGTCCGGCATCCGATGTCTGGTCGCTTGCGGCAACGACCTACGCCATCCTCTTTGCTAAACCTCCCCGAGGAGTCCTGCCCCCAGGCATCACCGAGGGAGAACGGGTCAAACGATTACGCAGCGCCACCATCCACGAGCCGCGCAGGGTCAACCCCAAGTTCCCTAAGCGACTCTCGGACCTGCTGATGGCCTCCTTAAGCAAGTACCCCTCATTCAGACCCGAACCTGACGAGTTCCGCTTCGAGCTTGAGGCGTGCGTGAACGAGACGCGATAAAGAAGTCTCCCCACTCATTCAACCACGATCTTGCCAATCGTAGCAGGATATCTCGCTGAGTTGTAGGTGTGGTTGCCCTTCTTGGTGAAGGTGTGGGAATATTCGTCATTTTGGAACAAGGGCTGTGACTGGTAACCCAAGCCCATGATCTCGTGCTGAGTCTTACCGAGATTTCTCCAGGTGACTTTATCTCCCGCGCGGATGGTCACTGTCCTCGGGCTGAATTCATAACGTGCAATGGTGACCAGATGGGTCTTTGGAAGAGGCTCTGGCTCGACGGCAACGGGTGCTGGGGCAGGAGCTTGCTCTTCTTGCGCCTCGACTTTGCCTATGTCTGTTTGCGGGGCGCTTGGATGCTGGACCTGAGCTGCTTGTCTTGAGGAGGAAGCGGACGGGGCTGCTTGCTGAACACAGCTCGCCAGT
>CAYNXT010000287.1:0-2043 GCA_964401235.1 uncultured Planctomycetales bacterium | reverse complement strand
CAAGGCGTTCGCCCAGGTCGAGGTGTCCGTGCAGGCCAAGAAGCCGGACGGCATGAGGTTTGTAGCCTGACTGCGGAGAATTGGCGTGTTGCGAAACTTTAAAAATGGCGTGATACACGGGGAGGTCAGATTTGCAGTAATTGTGGGGTCAATAGGACTTGCTGCGATTGTGGAGGCGGGTTGTGTAACTGTCCAAAGACCTCAGATTGTTCTTCCTGCAAATGCTCCGAAGATAAGGTCAGACTATGGGGATATATGGGGTTTTGGTGGCGTAAGGGCAACACCACATCTAGGAATTGATTTTTTGGAAGGCATTGGAACGCCAGTTTTGGCAGCAGCTGATGGTGTTGTGGTTAGATCTGATTGTCATGATTTTAACCTAAATCCTGCGCCGAGATTGGCATCGGACACGTTTTAGGCCGCAGCCAATGCGTCTGTGGGGGATCTTGACGGCATGGAATGAATGTTACCTAATAGGTAGGGTTCATTCCGATGCCCAAGGGGCCCCGTAGACTGGCAATCGACTTTGGCGCGCGCGGTCTCACACACTTCGGCGGTGTGTACCTGCTGCATCGCTTCCTTACCCGCGCGGGCTTCAAGGCGGCGGTCGCCAAAGAGGTCGCCTTCGCTCAGCGAAACAACCGCTACACGGTGGGCGAGTTGCTGCTCGCGATCCTGTATCCCATGATCCTCGGCCTCGAGCGCATCGAGACGACCTCGCTCTTGCAAGCCAATGGCGTCTTTCGCTACCTGAGCGGCTTGCTCACGTACCCCGATCCGAGCACGCTGCGACGGTTCCTGCTGCGTATGGCGCCCCAAGCCCTGCCGAAGCTCCGCCGGCTCCACGATCGCTTCCTGGTCAAGATGGCCGTCAAGCCCGCGGCTCCCTCGCGCTTGATCTTCGATTTGGACTCCACCGTCCTGGTGGTCTACGGAAAACAGGAGGAAGCACGAGTGGGCTACAACCCCATCAAGCGGGGCCGTCCCTCGTACCATCCCTTGCTGTGTTTCGAAGGCCACACGAAGGACTTCTGGCATGGAGAGTTGCGCCCGGGAGACGCGCATACGGCGAGCGGGACCCTGGACCTCCTCCAGGCCTGCTTTGCCAAGATCCCGGCGGGGGTGCGAGCTGTAATTATCCGCGCCGACAAAGGGTTTTACGACCGCAAGGTGGTCGTCTGGCTGGAGGACCGGCAGGCCTCCTTCGTGATTGTGGCCCGGCTCACCCGACCCATCAAACACGAGCTGGCTCACCTCCGGTACACCGAGGTCAGTCGCGGTGTGGAGGCCGCCGAATTTCATTATCAGCCGACTCGCTGGCCGCATCCGTACCGCTTCGTGGTCATTCGTCGGCCCCAACCGGAGGAGCCCAGCGAGCAGCTCACGCTCTTCAAGCTCGGGAAGTATCACTACCAGGTGCTGGTGACCAACCTCGCGCTGCAACCGCTGAACCTCTGGCGGTTTTACAACGGCCGCGCCGGGATCGAACGGATCATCCGGGAACTCAAGGGCGATTACCCCTTGGGCAAGATTCCCACGCGGCACTTCTTCGCCAACGAGGCCTACTTCCATCTGCTGCTGTGCGCGTACAATTTGGTGAACTGGTTCAAGCGGCTGTGCTTGCCCCAGGAGTTCCAGACCGCCACCCTGCAGACCTTGCGGAACCGCATTCTCTTGATGCCTGCGCAACTGCTCCGCCGGGGCAACCGGCCTCGCCTGGCCATGCCGACCAGCGGACCTCGGGAGGCGGCCTGGAGATACGCCTTGCACAGGATCGAGAGACTCAAGCCGTGAATCGAGCATTTTTCACGCAGGATTTAGGTTTAAATCTGAGGTGCGAACCTAGAGGACGGAGTCCGATGCGGTTACAGTTTGACGTCCTTCCTGTGAATCGGGTGGTCTTTGGCTCCCGTGGCGGCGTGAGCGACGGCGTGTTGACTGTGGAGCGAGAAGCGCTCGCTTCCCTCATCGCCGCGGACTCGCGGTTCCAGTCGGTCGAGGTGGAGGTGACCAATCCCGGGGATCCGTGCCGCGTCATCAACG
>CAYNXT010000286.1:0-2045 GCA_964401235.1 uncultured Planctomycetales bacterium | reverse complement strand
TGTCCTACTCATTCGGGCGGAGAGGGAAGAATGGCGCCGCGGGTATTTGGTGGAATATAAACGCATCAGGTATATCTCGCTGTCATTCGGAATGTTTTCCTTGGCATTGCTCGACTATCTGCCTAAGTACAATGTTCCGATACTTCCAGTCGGTTCTTTCTTCCTGTTAGGATTCGCCATCCTTGCAACGTATGCTATCGTCAGACGCCAAATCCTAGATTTCAAGATCGCCGTTCGTCGGACGGCGATTTATTCGATTCTCGCCGCGCTGATTACCGCGTCCTATCTGGTGGTAGTCTTGGTCATGGAGAAATGGTTTCAGGGGTTCTTTGGGTACCGATCGCTCATTGCCACATCGATCGTTGGGTTTGCCATCGCGATGGGGTTTGTGCCACTGAAGAATATCGTCCAGAAGTTCGTCGATCGGTATTTCTTCAAGGGGTCGCCTGAAGAGCTGGCGGTGGAGAACGAGCAGCTTCGCCGGGAAGTCCAGCAGACCGAAAAGCTCAAGGCGGTGTCCACCCTGGCGGCCGGCTTGGCTCATGAGATTAAAAACCCTCTCGCCTCAATCAAAACCTTCGCCGAGTACCTTCCACAGAAATACGATGACCCGGCATTCCGAGAAAAGTTTGCCAGGATCACGGGGCAGGAAATCGATAAGATCAACGTTCTCGTACATCGGCTCCTGGAGTTTGCCAAGCCAGCCCCGCCCGCGCTTGAGCCGGTTCGCGTCTCGCAACTGGTGGGAGAGACGTTGGAGTTCCTTCAGGGGACGCTGCTCCAGAAGCAGGTTCAGGTGAAGACCACGCTGACAGAGCGAGATCAGGTCATGGCGGACAGATCGCAGATGAAGCAGGTGCTGCTGAACATCCTGCTCAACAGCGTTGAGGCGATGGATCACTCCGGACAGATTTCAATTGCCACAGCGCAAGTGGACGGAGTGGTCAATCTGGCCATCACCGATACCGGCTCGGGGATTCCAAAGAAAGATTTAGCCAGAGTCTTCGATCCGTTTTACACCACGAAGCCCGGGGGCACGGGATTGGGGCTTTCCGTGGTGCACACCATCGTGCGTGAGCACGGCGGCCGCGTCAGCCTCCAGAGCCACCCCAGCCAAGGCACGACCGTTCATATCAGCCTGCCTTTGAAGGATGGATAGGGCTATCGTGACTCATGGGCACTCCTGAAACGATTTATTTTGCTATCAGCGGCTTGTTGAACGGGTTCAGTTGTACAGCTCTTGCGCTTTTTGTCCTTTGGCAACGCCCGAAAGATCCCAGGAATTGTTACTATTTCTGCTTTGCCCTCCCGGTAGGTCTTTTTAACTTCCTCTACTACTTTTGGGCCGTCGTTCCTACCCCAGAGGAAGCGCTGAGGGTCTTTGTTCCTCTTATGTTCTTTGTCATCATCGTCGGTCCATTCTTTCTTCATTTCGTAGCCGCCCTAACAAATACAGTCAGAGGGCATCGATCGAGTTTGGCATTCTCATATGTGGCTACGGCATTTTTCCTCTTCGCAAACCACAATCTATGGCTCTACACAGAGATGGTCCCTAGATACCGGTGGGGTTGGTGGCCTGTAATCACTCCATTGTGCACGGTGTTCCATATATTTTGGTTCTGGCAAACAATTTCGGGACACCTATGGCTTTTTCGAGGTTTTCGTAGGGCAGCTACCCCTCAACAGCGGCAACAACTTAAATGGACATTGGTTGGCATGCTCGTTGGATATGGGGGAGCGATGACTAACTGGTTTCTTTGGTATAACATCCCCATGCCGCCCATGCTCAATATCTTAATCACACCATTCCAGGGAATCATTGCCTACGCCATTGTGCGTCACCAGCTCATGGACATCCGTATCATCCTCCGCCGGTCGTTGGTCTACTCCCTCCTGATCGCTTTCATCACTGCAACATACCTGGTCGTGGTTCTTGTTACGGAGCGGTGGTTCCAAGGCTTTTTTGGGTATCGCTCGGTTTTTGCAACTCTCGTGGTCGCCTTTCTTATCGCGATCTTCTTTAACCCGCTCCGGGACCGCATCCA
>CAYNXT010000285.1:0-2049 GCA_964401235.1 uncultured Planctomycetales bacterium | reverse complement strand
GAAGCTCGAAAGGTTTTAGAGGTGCCACGGGCTCTGCCCGTGGGGTTTCCACTTCACGTTTTTACTCGTGTGGCGCTGTGTGTGTGGGTCGCAGTGTTGACGCGATCGGATCCGCGTGGTAGAGTAGCGTCGGAGGAGCGAGATGCAAACGGTCAATCTCCCGAAGCGTGTGGTCGAGAGCGTCTTGAGGGTTTCCGTCGCTTTTGAAGCCCTGCATGATGAGTTGGAGGACTACCTCATTGCGAATCAGCCTGCCTTGGTGAAGAAACTCCGCCGGGCCCGTCGCGAGCATCTTGCAGGCAAAACCCGCCCCTTTGGGCTCTCCCGCTAGGAGTTCAGCTTGGGCTATCGGCTTGAGACAACGCCGACGTTTGACCGAGCATTCAAGCGGCTCGAGCCGGCAACAGCCCGCCAACTCACGCAGAAGCTGCAGTGGCTCAGCGGTCATCCGGAGCTGGTGCGTCAGCCCGTTCGCTACCTTCCCGCAGATCTGGAAGGCTTACAGAAATATCGGATCGGTGATTGGCGGGTCCTGTTTTGGGTCGATCATGCCAACCGCATGATCACGTTGTATACTGTCGAACACCGCAGCAAGATCTACAAACAGCTCTGATCTGGAAATTGGGAAATTGGGGACAGCCACTGATTTCCGCGATTTCGGTGGCTGTCCCCGGTTGTTCCAACGCAGGAACAGCGCCTGGCACTGCCCAGTCAAGAGGTATGGACAATCTGTATTGACGATCACTAGCAATTAAGCTATACTTCTTAGAGAGATTGATTGGAGGGATAACAGGGAAGGATAAGCGATGGCGGTTGAGAAGGTCAACGTTACATTACCGAAGGAGACGGTCGCGAAGTTGCGCCGGTTTGTGCCGGCTGGCGAGCGAAGTCACGTCATTGCTGAGGCGACAGCACAGTACTTAGAGGGCCTGACTCAGAAAGCGGTGTTGCATCAGGTGGCGGGCCTCTGGAAAGACCGGTTCAAACTGCGCACGCAAGCCGATGTGAACCGACTGCTGAAGCGACTGCGGGGCTCAACGCAACACCGGGTGAGGCGACTGGTCGGCCGTGGCTAGGTACCTCTTGGATTCGGACGTGCTGATCTGGCTCTTGCGGGGGCGCCAAGAGACGCTCCAGCGTTTGGAAGCGCTCGAAGGACCCTTCGGGGTGAGCGCGATTTCACGGGCAGAGATCTGGGCAGGCGCCCGAGAGACTGAGCGACGCCAGATCGAAGAGCTGTTCTTGAGCCTGACCACGTACCCCGTGGATGGGGCAGTCGCGGATCTCGCCGGCAGCTTCCTCAGACGGTCTCGCAGGCTCCTGGAATTAGCCGATGCCCTGATTGCCGCCACGGCAGTCGTCCATGATCTTGTGCTCTTCACCTACAACGTCGCGCATTTCCCAATCCCTGAACTGAAACTCACCAAGGCTTCGTGATACGGAAATTCGGAAATTGGGGACAGCCACGGATTTCCGCAGCCGCCGAGTTCGGTGGCTGTCCCCGGTTGTTTTGTTGTCCGGTTGTTCTGTGCTGTGTGTGTTGACTTTTTGCGCCGCTCAGTTATACTCGGGGTGAGAGGCCTTCAAGTAGATGAGACGGACTGTCACGATGAAAGCCATCTCGTACGCCAAGCTCCAGCGCCGATATGGGGGCAGGTTCGTCGCCCGGCAGGATGGCGAGGTGCTTGCCGGCGGCACGACCTACCAACAGCTCCTGCGGGCCATCAGCAAGCGTCGTCTGAATCGGCAACGCTTGATCGTGGGCTACGTTCCGCCCAAGGGTGCCATCTGCATTTATGCCGATTGACTTCCCCATCGGCACCAAGATCATCTCCTTGGGCCGGGTCACGAATCCGGTCATTCCCCTCCCGGTCCTGACGCGAGCCGGCTATGCGCCCTCGATTTCCTCATCGATACGGGTGCTGACTGTTCCATGATCCCGGCCGCGATTGCCCAGGCCGAGCTTGGCGTTGACCTGACGCGGTGCCCCCCAAGAGATCTTCTTCGGTATCGAGGGCAGCGGCGTGCGAGTGTTTCGTGGGTCGATCA
>CAYNXT010000284.1:0-2062 GCA_964401235.1 uncultured Planctomycetales bacterium | reverse complement strand
CACCAGCGCGCCAGCGGTCCACGCGACGCCAGCGCAGGGAGCTGCTCCAGGGCCATCCGGAGCGGCGCGGCCTGGCGGCCCTGCGCGTGCGAGCCCGGGCCAGCCGCCGCCGCCCGGGGCACCGCCGCGCCCGCCCGCCGGGGCGGCGCGGACCGGGCCGCCGCTGGCCGCGTTGACTGGCCGTGCCGCGCGCCGCGGCTCTGCAGGCGGCGTGGGGACCCGCTGGAATTGCCGCGCTTCGAGGTGGCACCCGCTTTTCAAAATCCGGTGCCAGACTTCAATGCCCCAACGACACGAGTACCATTGGACGCGTTCGATAGCGTCGTCGGCCGTCTCGACCGCCACGGTCGTCAACAACAACCACTCGATGGGTTCCACCTCGGCGGGCGGTTCGACTTCACAGACCTGCACAGCCCACAGCGTGACGGCCGGTAAGCCTTCGGCTTTGCGATGCTGCGGGGGGCGCAAGGTTAAGGGACAAGAGCGCCGCGCCAACGTCGCTTCTCGGACGGGTTGCGGGCCACGCCGCGGGACATGCAGGCGGAGCTGGGCCGCCACGGGCTGGGCCTCGACCGTGTCCCACACATACCGCTGTGGCGCGTTGACACAGCGATTCCACGAGGCGCGAATCAGCAGACCCACGCTTGCCGGGCGTGGTGCCGCCAGGACGTCATAGACATCGGCTTCCCGATCACCAACGCTGACCAAGCGGGTCGTCGGACACCAGTCGTGCGCGGTGAAGACCGCATCGAGACTGTGGAGCCACTTTTGACTCTCCTTCTGGCTGATGGGCAACTGCTTGCGTCGGGCGCGTTTGCCAATATCATCTGGGTCCCGGGCCCAGACCTGTTGCGCTAAGAGCCCCAAGGGGACCCGCTCCGGCGTGATCGCCAACGTGGTATGGACCAGCAGGCCGTGACACGCAGGGTGGCCCAGCGGACCCAAGCCTTCGGTGACGCGCAAATTCGTCCAGTTGGCTTCGGTCGTATCTTGTACGGCCAAAACGATGGGCACGGCGTTGAGACGACTATAAGTCGCCTCAATATGACTTTGGAGAATATCGTCGGGCGCAATGTCATCGTTCGTGAAAAAGCGATAGGCGGCTTTGAGCATCGCGCCGCTGCCACAGGCTTCGGGCAGAGCGGCACCGGGACGCTGGGCGAGCGCATGGGCCAGTTGGACCAAACGCTGGGTCCGCCGCAGGTCGCCGAGCTCAGCGTCGGCAAACTCCGTGACGGCCCAACTCGTGGCATCGAGGAGGTCGCTCATATTTGCTTCCTTGCGCAACGGGTTGAACCGGAAGTCAAGGTGGAGAATCCATGCCCATCATAGCTCAAGTCCCTCTAAAACAAAAAATGTGTCCAACTGGCAGCTGGGGGTGTGGGGGTGCGCCCCTCGCCCTCGGTGGCGAGGGGCCAGGGGGTGTGGGGGATCAGGAAGCGATGAGGTGGTCGTCCAGCGCTTACCGGCCCCCCTCGGAGGACGTCCAGACGACATGACCCCATGGCACGACTTCATTCTCGAACTCGCAGCCATCTATAAGCAGATTGTCAGTCACAAAGGATCGTATTGCTCCTGCCTGATGCTCGACGTACGATAGTATGGCGTTTCGTGTGCAGGGAACCGGAGAGTATCTGACCGCTCCATGTCAACGCGTCTTGAGGCAAGGAGCGGGGGTGGGAAGCAGGAGATGGGCTATCACCAGACACAGAACGGGACATCGAGCCAACGTGGCAAGGGATCGTCGCAGAAGCGGCTCGAGGCATTTCATCACTTCATGCGCGAGTGCAGAACTTGCCAGCAAGAGTTGGAACCGCACTGGCAACTCTGTGCCCACTGCGGGGAACAGTTGGCCACACAGTGCCCGGGCTGTGGGCATCCGCCCCCACCGGCCGGCGCGTATGCCTGCCCGCGTTGTGGGTTGGCAATACCTCAGGATGAGCTCTGATACCAATGCGGCCCTCCGGGAGTGATCAGGCTCATCCCGAGCACGGCATGACGACGCTTGCGGCTGGAGGGCCAGAATCTTCATTGCTCCTTGATGGGGCCTGGCTTTTGGACC
>CAYNXT010000283.1:0-2062 GCA_964401235.1 uncultured Planctomycetales bacterium | reverse complement strand
AATACCTGCCTGGTACCTTGCCAGGATTGCTTCCCAAGAAACTCAGACATAAGAAGTGCTGAGCCACTGCTTAATTTTCCCAGCAAGGCTGGCCAATTCTGGAAAGATCAAGAGCGCGGCATGGACCGAGTCCTGTTGCACAGGAATCGCGCTCTTTGGATGACCGGCATCGTTCCGAATAGTCCGTATTTGTAGAGTGAAAGCGGGCCAGTAGGCTTCAAAGGCATCTGCGAGCTCGCGTGGCATCGCACCGGTTTTAGACCCAAGGATGTTCTCAATGGCATCGAGCACCCTTTTCACCTTCCACTCCATAAGATCAGCTGGTTTAGTCTGGCCGAGACTATCCATACGCGAGGAAAGGATATCTCGAATTTCCAGAATCAACGCCTCGGAAGCCACGCCAATCATCACGGCGGTCGCCTTGAAGCAGCCTGCATTCCATGTATGCAGGGCCTCCTCCACGTACGAGTTAACGACCTCCGAGAGCGCGACCTTATTTCGCAGAGAGGAGAGATAGCCTGAGGGATTAGCGGGGTCTCTGCTGATATGAGAAAGAGCGCGCTTTCCTTGTTCTGTCAGATGACAGAAGGGTGGAGCCGGATTGCTGAGATTGAAACCCCACGCAAGATAGCCAGTCCGAAATAAATCGTGCCAGAAGGTAAGGAGCGCTTGTTGGCGCTCAGTGTCATGGCCAGAGATGCCGGTGATACCGAGCCTCTGCGCCGCCGCTTCAAGTACGGAGCTAGATTGAAGCGAGGAGTTGGATCGTGATAGCCGTGCTACTTCTTCAAGCACCGTTTTCCGCAACAACTCACCGTCCATGTAAACCTCTGCGACTCTTTTTCATGAATTTGACCCACCGCATAATGTCTCTCTCTGTGAACCGCCAGCGGCGGGCGATCTTGGCGCCGGGTAACTCGCCGCGCTCAGCCCTCGCATGCATTGGAACCTGAGCGAATCGCATCCGTCATCTCACGCGCAGCCGTTGCTCCAGGCGGCGGCGTTCGGCTTCGAGCTCGTGAGCCAGCACCTTCGGATCGGGCAGTTGGAGCTTGTAGCGAGAGGCGAAGACCTTGTTGGTCAAGCCGCCCAGGGCGTAGTGGGCGACGGCGTCATCGTGCTCGGCGCACAGGATCAGGCCGATCGGAAAGTTTTCGGCGGAGTGAGTCCAGTGTTCTTTCGCATAGTTGAGGTACAGGTTCATCTGGCCCACATCAGCATGGGTGAACTTGCCGGTCTTCAGGTCGATGAGAATGAGACAGCGCAGGCGGCGGTGGAAGAAAACGAGGTCAATCCGGTACCACTCACCCCCGACCCGCAGCCGCTTCTGGCGGGCGACGAAGGTGAAGTCGTTGCCCAGCTCCAGGAGGAAATGCTCCAGGTGGTGGATGAGCGCCTCTTCCAGGACGGTTTCGGAATACTCGTCTTTCAAGTTGAGAAACTCCAAGACAAACGGGTCTTTGATCTCCTCCTCAGGGTGAGGCCGCTCGCCGGCTTTCACCTGCATGCCCTTGCGCAACATGGCCGCTTTATGCCGGGAGAGCGCGGTGCGTTCGTAGAAGACGGTGGAGATTTGCCGGTCAAGCTGGCGGACGGACCACCCGCCACGGATGGCCTCGGCCTCGTAGAAGGCCCGGGCTGTTGGATCCTCGACCGACAGCAGCCGCACGTAGTGCGACCACGACAGCGGGAAGATCTCCGCCAACGCGGCCTTGGCGTAAACCGGCAGATGCGCGATCGGCTGCGTGGATGCCACGGACGGCCTTTGCCGGTTCCGGTGGCCGATCTCTGCCGAGGCCGTTGGGGAAATGGCCCGCGCCTCCAATTTTCCCGACGGTGTCGGGAAAATCCTCCAGCCCACATAGAACCCCCGCATCTTGTAGAGCCCTTGCTGCGAGAACCCGCGTCCGTGACGGGCCATCAGGTCTTGGGCCAGCCGCTCCATGAGGGCTTCACCGTATTCCGCCCTGGCCGTGCCGCGTTGCTCAAACTTGACGATCCGCCGGCCGATCTCCCAATAGGTGGCGGTCATGAGGGCGTTGACTGAGCGGGCCGCCGAGCG
>CAYNXT010000282.1:0-2071 GCA_964401235.1 uncultured Planctomycetales bacterium | reverse complement strand
GTGAGTTAGCGATCGGTTCACCGTTGCTGCGACGCGCTCTTTGACAATCCTCCCGGCCAATGACCTGGCCGGGTCTACGATCCATCGCTGGGCCGCTTCATCAGCCCCGATACGATCGTCCAAGCCCCTGGCGATCCCCAGACCCTCAACCGCTACGCCTACGCGCGCAACAATCCGGTCAAGTATGTCGATCCGACAGGGTATGGCTTCTTTAAGAAGTTCTGGCGGACCATCGTCGGGGTCGCTTCGACCATTGCCGCGATCCTCGTCCCCCCACTAGCCCCGGCGCTGTGGGCGGTCAACATGGGGATCAGCGCCGCGACGGCGATCCAGACGGGGAACGTGTGGGGCTTCGTCGGGGGCCTCGTCGGGGGAGCGGCTTTAGGTGGTCTAGCTTCAAATCTTGGAAGTAATCTGGCAGCCGGTATGATTCAGTCAGGCGCTTCGTGGGGGTTTGCCGGAGCGGTCGGAGGGGCAGCCGAGTTTGCCATCGCGGGGTTTGGCTCTGGCTTCGGGGCGGCCCTAGCCAGTGGAGCGAGCTTAAAAGAGTCGTTTAGCGCAGGGGGAATAGGGGCGGCCTGGGGTGCAACTGCTGGTGCCATCATCCAGGGCTCCTATCTGGCGGGGTGGCAGGAGAGCCTGCATGGGTTTTCCAAAGGCGACCTCAAGCGGTATGATGTGGGAGTCGGAGGTGGTGGCGGAGGCGGGTGGGGGTGGGGGCGTGCTGGAGGAAATGTTAATGTTGAAGTCTATCGCGGAGTAGCTAGAGGTCACCCTGGTTTCGAAAATGCCAGACGAGGCATTGCCACGCCGCGAGGTGGACACCGGAATCCCTATTTGCACAACAAGGGAGACACAATGAGTGAATTTACATCCTGGACAACGGACAGGTCCGTAGCAGAACGGTTTGCGGGTAAAGATGGGGTCGTCTTGGAAATGACGGTGGACAAGTCCAAACTTATCTCCTCACCGAATAGGTACTCCGAGAGTGAGGTTCTAATCCAGGGCCCTGTTAGCGGAGCAAATGTCCACATTCTCTACGGGGAATGACGTACTCTAGACCTGTAATCCATACGCCTGTCTTCGCTGTTCAGTCCAAGCTAGGGCGACAATACTTCTCGCGCGGGACGAGGAACTCTCAGCCACTCGTTCAGAAAAGCCCCTTAGGCGTGCCTGCGGCGGGGTGACTGGCCGATGTCTGAGCAACTCATCGAGACGTGGCGTGCGATCCTTAAGGGACATGAGAAAAGCTGGGTCGTTTTTAAGCGAGGAACGTGTGTCGTTTTGGAGGACCCCGGAGCAGATCCTGCTAGTGAAGCTATGACGTTGATGAAGAAGTGGGGTCAGGTTCGCGCCGGCTCGCCAGCAGGCGATTTCGCAGTCGTCCACTTGGATGACAAGCGTGGATGGGTGGTGACTTCCCACATCGACAACATCCTCACCTACGTTGGGAAAGAAGAGATCGTCGCTCCCACAACCGATCTTCAGATTGGTCTGTTAGGACGGGCAAAGCGCAATCAGGATGCTCAAGAACTGGAGATTCTGCACGTTGAGGAAGTTGAGCGTGGTGGTAATCTACCCTGATCCTGTTGGCTCTTGCGTGCCTCACAAGGGCGTCCGCTAATCCTCGCTCTTTGACAATCCCATAGCCAGCAAGCCCTCACCTGGCGCTTGCCCGAGACCGTGGCCCAGCCCGCCGTCACCACGACCTTCACCTACGACGGCGACGGCGGCCGGGTCAAGCAAATCACGCCGGCCGGGACGACCAAGTTCCTGGGCTCAAGCTACGAGATCGCACCCGATGGCACAACGACGAAGTACGTCTTTGCTGGCAGCCAGCGGATCGCGGCGGTTTCCTGCGGCCTGCAGCCTGGAGCCTGCAGCCTGTCCTTCTACCACGGCGATCACCTGGGCTCTTCCAACCTCATCACCGATGCGACCGGCACCCGCGTGGAGGTGACCGAGTACAGCCCGTATGGCTCTCTTTCTCGTCGTGAGGGAACCGTCAATGTCCCGCAGAAGTTTACCGGCCAGCGGCTGGATAGCTCGACCGGCCTCTACTTCTACAACG
>CAYNXT010000281.1:902-2079 GCA_964401235.1 uncultured Planctomycetales bacterium | reverse complement strand
GGCGACCGGCATGGCGCGGGTCATCGGGCACTGCAATCATCACGTCAGTTGTCGCCGACATCTGAGGCAAGACGCGAAAGGTCTCACGCTCAAGGGTGACCCACGCAGGATCAGGCAGGGGTTCATAGCCCGGCTTGAGCTCCTCAGGCGTCGGAGAGACGATCTCCATCTGCAGCTCAAGCGTTTCTTGGCTCGTATTCAAGACGTGATAGGCCATGCCCCCTGCCTCGCGCATCGAAGAAACCGTTCCGACGGGAAGGTGCTCAAGCTGCACCTCTCCCATCGTCGTCGACAAGCCTCCTGCAAACACGGCAGGGGCTGCCAACAACAAGACGCTAAGCGTAATCGCCTGAGATTTCACCGCTCAAGGTTGGGCGGTAACCGTCACGCCAATGGCCTGCTGCGTCGTCACGGTCGTGCTGGTCGGAGCCGAAAACTGAAACCAGAGCTGCCGAACCTGACCTGCGGGCACGTTCAGGCCGCTTTGGTCCGAAGCAAATTTGGTTGCGGACGATGCCACGGGAGCCGTTGAGAGCGCGTGATTCACATTGCTCCATGCCAACGACCCATCTCCGTCAAATGCCGCGTTCAAGACATATTGGTTCGCCCCGGAAGACACCTGAGACGCAGTCCACCCCGCGGGATTCGCCAGCGAGACGGCAAAGGTCTCGGTCGCGCAGGTCCCGTCATTGGTTACTGCCGCCGCGCCGCCTGACTGAACCGTTTGACCCGTCAACACCGACCCTAACGCGAGAGCGGTTTGGGGAATATTGACGCTCAAGGTGCACGTCACCGTCACCGTGATATTCACCGAGTCTGTCGTCGCGGCCTGCACCGGCGAGCCGGCCAATAACATGGCCAATCCAATCACCCCTTTATATCGTCCCATCATGCCCTCCTCCTGTGTGCTGTACGTTCCTACGGCATTTCAGCCGTGACGATGACCTGCACTGTTTGCTGTTGCCTGATTCCGGTTTGACTGGGAGCCTGAAAACGCAAATAGAGCGCTCGAGACTGCTGCGGCGGCACCAGGCGCCCATTCTGAAGAGCTTCTGGAAATGTAAACACCGTGCTGCTGGCACGGGTTGTGTTCGCTTCAATCACATCATCACGTAAAAAGGCATCGCTGGGCGGCACTTGCATCAGGGCGCAAAAAAGTCCATGAAGGACAAACTGT
>CAYNXT010000281.1:0-892 GCA_964401235.1 uncultured Planctomycetales bacterium | reverse complement strand
CTGTTCTGGGCCGGAGGCTTATGCGGCTGACCAGCCGGCCGGAGCATTGAGAGCTAATGACCATGCGGCGTTGACATTTCCATCGTTTGTGACCGTCAGCCGCTCAGCCTGCGACATCGCGCGAACCTCTCCGGTCTGTAGAGTTCCAACCGCCCAGAGCGCTGGTGCAATGGAGATGCTTAAGAGAGGACCTCTGACATAGATACCGTCGGAGGATGCGGACCATTGGCTCCAACTGCCTGATCGATCTTGGACGCGCACACGATAGAAGTACCGTTGCCCTGCGGTGCGACCCTGAATTTTCCAGGACGTCTGAGATCCGGTGAGCGTGAGCGTTTGCCAGGATCCAACAGTGCCGATTCGTTCCTGAAGCTCGTACGTCAACACCTCTGCGCGAAGCGAGATCAGGGTGCGGTCGCGCCAGGAGACGAGATAGCTGCCGGTGACGATTTCATCGATGTCGCGAGGAACGCGGGAGTGAGACTCAATGGGCCGGCTAGGGGTTGAAAGCGGGGCGGCTGTGGTGTCTGGCATAGCCCACAAGAGGCCAACGAACAGTGTCGCAACGCTGAGTCCAAGGCGTGGCATCGCGTTCCTAGTTTAAAATTGCTTAGACGGGCGCGAGGAGCTGCTCGAGGATGAGGGTGAGGTTGCGTTCAAGGCCGCCGCCGTAGCCGCCGTGGACATAGAGCACCCGTCCTTCCTGATCCACGATGACCATGTGCGGAATGCCTTCGACGCCGTACTGCCGGCCCACCGCATGGTCAGAGTCCAAGAGAATGGGCGCGGTAAAGCGCTGCTTGGCCCATCTGCGGATCACCTCAGGCGTCTCACCTTGATTGATGAGTAGCACGCTCACCCCGCGGTCCTTGAACTGCTTGTAGAGTGTTTC
>CAYNXT010000280.1:0-2082 GCA_964401235.1 uncultured Planctomycetales bacterium | reverse complement strand
GTAGTGGAGAATGTACCTCCGCAAAAGCGCGCGGGTTTATAAAGGCAAAACGTACACCAACTACCTGTTGGTCGAGTCGGTACAAACTCCCAAAGGGCCACGCCAACGCTCCATCTGCTCGCTGGGCAGTCTGCAGCCGGCTCCTCGAGAAGACTGGCTTGTGGTTGCTCACAAGCTACAGTCGGCCTTACAGGGACAGCTGTCTTTGCAAAAAACCCCACAGCCAGAGATGGACACGGTTGTCCAGGCGAGTCGAAGACGACAAGAACGGCAGGCAAGACGGTCAGCGCAGACAAGCTTGGTCATCGAGGTGGACACAGACCGAGTCGACATCGAGCAAGCGCGCCAAGCCGGGCCGGTGCATGCGGGGCATCAGATGTGGCGACAGTTGGGATTGGATGAGATTGTCAGCCGGGCTGGGTTGTCCAAGCGTGCGTGTATTGTAAGCGAGGCGATGACTTTGAATCGGTTGATCTTTCCTTTGTCCGAGCATGCCATGCCAGATTGGATTCGCCGGACAGCGATAGGCGACATTGTGGGGGTGGACTTTTCGCAGCTGCACGACAATGCGCTCTATCGGAACCTGGACAGGTTGCATCCGAATCGGGAACAAATCGAACGAGAGCTTGCCCAACGGGAACAGACCCTGTTCAATCTTGACGACACGGTGTACCTGTACGACCTGACGTCGACCTACTTTGAGGGCCTAGCCAAGAGAAATCCCCAGGCCAAACGAGGCTACTCGCGTGATAAGCGCCCCGATTGTAAACAGGTGGTAGTGGGGCTGGTGTTGGATCGGGATGGTTTTCCCAAAGCGCATGAGGTCTTCGACGGCAACGTGCACGATAGCCGCACCGTCGATGAGATGCTCACCGTCTTAGAGAGACGCGCCGGCAAGAAACCAGGTTCGACGGTGATCGTCGACCGCGGTATGGCTTACAAGGAAAACCTCGAGCAGATTGTGGGGCACGGGCATGACTACATCGTGGCGGGACGGCAGCCGGAAAGGGATGCGTGGTTGGATGACATCGAGAGACAAGATGATGGGGAGGAGGTCGTTCGGAGTCCTTCGCCCCGAAATCCGTTCCAGAAAAAGACCCTGGTAGAGGTCAAACGTAGGCACAAAGGGGATGAGGTTTACATTCTGTGCCGCAGTGAAGGTCGCCAGGACAAGGATCGAGCGATCCGCGAGGCACAGGAGCACAAGTTGATAGGGGATCTAGAGAAGCTCAACAAGCGCATCCAAAAGGGGCGCCTGAAGAAGACCGACAAGATCCATCAGGCGATGGGTCGGCTTAAGGAGCGCTATCCGCGTGTGGCGCGTTATTACCCAATGGAGTATGACGCCGAGCAAAAGATCCTTTCCTACAATGAGGACGCAGCCAAGAAGGCGGTCGCCGAAAAGTTAGATGGCAGCTACCTGCTCAAAACCAACCGGCAGGACTTAACGGCCGATGAAATTTGGCGCACCTACATTCTGCTCACGCGGGTGGAAGACGCGTTTCGAGACATGAAGACTCCCCTGATGGAACGGCCGATTTTCCACCACCTGCAGAACCGAACACAAACGCACATTTTCCTGTGCGTCTTGGCGTATCACCTGCTGGTGGCTATTGAAAAGCGATTCCTCGACCAAGGGATTCACACATCCTGGTGGAGCATCCGCCAGCAGCTCAGCACGCATCAAGTCGTTACCGTCGTATTGCCGACCACCGACGGGAGGATCCTGAAGATCCGAAAGGGGACCGTTCCGGAGCCGGTACATCGCGACATCTACGCGACGCTCAAGATTCCGCTGGAGGTTATGAAGCCGGTCAAGATCTGGCACCAAGGAATGCAGTAGTGACGAAAAAAAACGTAACTCACCATCAACAAAGCATTTTGGTCAGCAGACCGGCGAAGTTGGGTTAGGTGGTAGAAACGTCGTGAGAAATCACACAACTGGGCCCGCCTGCTCAAGAAGATTTACCAGGTTGACCCCTTGACCTGCCCTCCATGCGGTTCCCCAATGGAGCTCATCGCTTTCATGGAGTAGCGGCAAGAATTGCCAAGGTCACCAAAATAATATTCACATCTCATGGT
>CAYNXT010000279.1:0-2086 GCA_964401235.1 uncultured Planctomycetales bacterium | reverse complement strand
CTCAAGAACCTGCGAATCGCCGAAGTGCCGGTCGCGTTATACAAAGGCGGACGTACCCATCCACCCCATCTAAGGAGTTGGCGAGACGGCTGGCGGCACTTGCGGTTCCTATTGCTCTACAGCCCTCAGTGGCTTTTTTGGTTCCTGGAGAGCTGTTGTTGGCGCTTGGTTCAGGGAGCGCCTTGCTCCTGTTGTTTGGACCGGTGCAGGTTGGGCCTATTGGCTTTGATACCAACAGCTTGCTAGTGGCCTGCGCCGGAATCTTGATCGGATTCAAGCTCATCATCTTCGCCATCTTGGCCAAGGTGTTTGCGATGTCCGAGGGGCTCGTGCCGGAGGCCCCACGTCTGACAGCACTCTTTCGTTTTGTGACGCTCGAGGTCGGCCTCGTCATCGGGGGAGGATGCGCAGCCATCGGACTTTGGTTGTTGGCTTGGGGAATTATCTCTTGGCAACAGCAGGGGTTCGGGGCGCTGTCGTATCCGCAAAGCCTCCGTATCGTCATTCCAGGAGTCACGGCACTAATCCTCGGTGTTGAGACGATTTTCTCCAGTTTTTTCCTGAGCCTTCTTGGGCTGCGCAGAAGGTAGCCGGCATGCGATTGCGTTGCTCAGATCAGAGGAACGCCGCAGGGCATGCCTGCAAGGACTCCTGCAAGTGGTGTGGAGGTGTCCTGTCGAGCGATCCGGTGTACCTCACCGAGAATCGGTTCGGGCGCATTCCCGGCTTGTTTGCCCTTCACGCCTGTCAAGGTTGTCACTCATTGGTAGTGTGGCCTGTAGCGAGGCCCCGAGGCATACCTGGATTCCCTCCATGGCGGGATTGGGTGAGTCGGTTGTTCTTACGAGCAGCGCTCGGCGGACTGCTGTTCTGCGCTGGAGTTCCGCTGGCCTGCTACGAGTTCTTACGAGGCCGGGGTTCTGAAATGGATTTCTTTTTCCGGGTGTGACGCATGTTACACCCGCTGATCTCTGTCATCGTGCTGAACTGGAACGGGAAACAGTATCTTGCCCCATGCCTTGACTCCCTCTTGGCCCAGACGTGGTCAAACCGCGAGGTCATTGTGGTGGATAATGGTTCGACGGATGGCTCGGTTGAGTTCCTGCGCGCCCACTATGATGGCAAGATCACCATGATCGAGAACGGTCGTAACGTGGGATTTGCCGAAGGAGTCAATCTCGGCATTGCGGCTGCACGAGGCATGTTCGTGGCCTTGTTGAACAACGATGCTGTAGCGGCTGAGACGTGGCTGGCCGAGCTGGTGGGAGGGGATGTCGCTTGGCGAGGATGTGGGCGTGTGTGCTTGCAAGATCCTCTTCCTGCGCCATCCACGCGTCATCGACAAGGCGGGGCACTTGCTCTATGGGGATGGGTTGAACGCGGGCCGCGGGTTTGAGGAAGAAGACCGCGGACAGTATGATGCGGTGGAAGAGGTGCCGCTTGCCGATGGCGCTGCGAGTTTGTATCGGAAGGCCATGCTGGACGAGATCGGCTTGTTCGATGAGCAGTTCTTCATGTATGGGGAAGATGCGGAACTGGGACTGCGGGCCAGACTGTATGGGTGGCGATGTATCTACAGGCCGAGTGCGGTCGTCTATCATGTCCATTCCGGCACGATTGGGCAGTTCATGCCCCTCAAGGCGATGTACGTGGAGCGCAATCGCTTTTGGCTGGCGGTCAAGCTCTTTCCGCTTCCGGTATTACTTGCGACCCCTTTTCTGACGCTCATTCGGTTCTTCTGGCATGCGTACGGCGCGATGACCGGGAAGGGCAGCGCGGGCTCCTTTGTCGCCAAGCACTCGCGTATGGCGCTCCTCAGGACGCTGGTCAAGGCCTATGCCTCTGCCGTGAGAGGCCTTCCGCGTATCATCAGAAAACGTCTGGAGATCCGGCGGAAGAAAACGATGACGGATTGGGAGTTCATCAAATTCATGTGGCGTTTTCGAGTCAGTGCCCGCGAGCTGGCGCTGCGCAACCGTTGAGTTCTGAAACCGGCGCTGATGTCTGACCCGATTTGGTTGTGTCGAAATATGGGGAACTTGTCACAGTGGATCGACGAATCTATGCCCTGAACCTGCACCAAGCC
>CAYNXT010000278.1:0-2089 GCA_964401235.1 uncultured Planctomycetales bacterium | reverse complement strand
GTTCCAGGGTTTCAAGAGACCGATAGACCTCGTGTGAAGCGACCTTGGACCGCAGCGGACGCGTGGCCTCCAGAAGGGATTCAAAGTTCGTAGGCTGTTTGTCCATTGTCTCCCCAGCGAGAGATCAGCAAACCGGGTAACTGCATTTTAGGAGGGGCACACAAGCTTGTCAAGAATTTGATCCAAGTCGCATAAGCAGCTCGAACTGACCTTCCGCCCTGGGAGCGAGAACCAGCCCTGTGGCCGTTGTTCCAGCCGGATGAAGGCCGACTATCAACCGCTTACTAACCCCACTGCCCCTGCTGGCCCTGGTGATCGTGCAGGGCTAAGTTGCCCCAAAGCTACTCGTGCATCTTGGGCTTGAAGCCCCAGAGCTCCAAGGCGTGCTTAAAGCCGTGGGCGGCTTTCTCGTGGAGTTCATCTCGGTTTGGAGGCATCCCACCGGCCTTATGGTACTCGGCAATGGTATCAAGGGCCTCATGCATCTCCAGCAGGGCATGGGCGACATCCGCATGGAACTCTTCTTGTGTTGTTTTCGCTAAAGACCAGGTGTTTCCTATAACGAGTCAAACCAAGAGCGCTACCGCTAAGAACAGCGTCCTTCGCATAGGACGTTCCTCCCTTGTTGTGATGCGCTTACTGCAACCTCCTTGCCTCCACGACCTCAAAGCCAGCCTCCTGGGTCGCTTCCTTCAGAGCCGCAAGGGAGACCTGGCCCTTTGGGTAGATAACGGTAAAGGTTCGTGCTGTCTTGTCTGGAATGACTTGGCTGACCCCCTTGACGCCTTGCAAGGCGCTCTGGAGCCTGCGCTGATCAGTTAAGCAGCAGAAACCCTCCCCACCTGGGCAGCCGCCCTTCGTGCACTTCAGGGCAACTTTCTCTGTTTGCTGGACGGTTGCTTCGGTCACTGGCTTTTTGCCCATTGCGAACAGAGCCGTTGACCCGACTGCTGTCAAGATCAAGCACCCCCCAAGGATCGCTACGCTTCTCATCCCCCACCTCCTCCTTTGATGACCCGCTGCGTCAGTCCGGTGATCTGGACGACACTAGACCCACAGGTCTCAGGCCCGCAGAATGGCTCACAGCAGCTTGCCGGACTTGCCTTTTTCTGTCCTCTGAGCTGGCGGAATCGTCTGGTGAGTTCCTGGTGGATGGCTGACAGTTGCTGCACCTCCTCACCAACTTTCTCCAGGCGCTTGGCGAGGAGCACTTCCAGCCGGTGATTGCGGATGGGCTTCGACGATTGGTCGGACAACAGAGGTAACAGCTGATTGATCTCCGAGAGAGAAAAACCCAATCTGCGGAGTTGCTTGATGAGCTTCAGACGCGTCAGATCAGCCTCTTGGAAAAGGCGATAACGGGACGGACTTCGCCCACTTTTGATGAGGCCACAATGCTCGTAGTAGCGGATAGCCTTTGGATGAAGCCCACTCAGTCGGGCGACTTCGCCAATTCTCAGACACGCCTTTTCAGACATCGCAACTTGATTTTAAGCCTTCCCATCGTGGGAAGGTCAAGCGGAAAATTTTGGCTCACAACGCTAAACAAATACGGAAAAACCGAGGGCGGTCAAAGCAGATCAGCGCAGGATCGAAGTAGCCGCAGCGCGGGCAGATCTGCTTGCACTTGCGGGCAATCAACAGCCCGCCACAGGAGGGACGTACGGGCGGGACGGCGGGTTCTGGCCTCACGCTCTCGCGTATCGGCACTCCCTTCGCCGACCCACCTTGCGGTGGGTACCCCGGCTCGGTCGTAGGCCGATTGCACAGAAGGGCTGGCTGGTGCGGAAGTGGGCTGCAGTCCGTGAACGGTGTCTTGGAGGATGCGCCCGACATCTTCAAGCGTGACGCCATGATGCCAGATGTAATCAGACATTGAGCCCCACCGCCCGCAGCTCCTGCGCCAGCTGTTCACCGTTCTCGAACCGGATGGCCGTCAGGCCGGCACCCCGGCCCGCTTCCACCAGCTCCGGCCGGTCATCGATGTACACGGCCGCAGACGACCGAACCCCCGCCCGCTCCAGCGCGAGGAGATAAATCTTCGGGTCAGGCTTGCGCAGCCCCACGTCGCACGATGCCACCCAGTGGT
>CAYNXT010000277.1:0-2116 GCA_964401235.1 uncultured Planctomycetales bacterium | reverse complement strand
TCTGCATTGTTCCGGGCTCGAAAAATGTAAGCGTCCCCATTTCGGCGCCCAGCATCGGCGCGGCGATCAGCAGGGCGACAACAACTATGAACACCAGAGAAACCCACCGTAAGCCGTGTTTGCGTGGAGCAGTGAGGTCAGGCGTTGGACGATTCGCTTTGACGTGCGTAGCAATCTCAGTTAGACTTACAGTAGACCTCATGCTCGAGTGGACGCCGAAGCGACGAGAGAACGCTGTCAAGCTGTTGATCAACGCTTCGACCGTTCTTCTGGCGACACTCGTGTTGGGTAACCTGGTGGCGGGCAAGCCGTTTAACGTGTGGACGTTTTGGATCGGGATGGGCCTGTATGCGGCGGTCGTGACAGCCGCGTTGGCCATCGAGAAATAAGGACGGAGCACTGACCATGGGAATCTGGTTTGTGTACGGGGCGGTCGCGTTTTTGCTGGTCCTGATCCTCGCACTTGAGCTGAACTCCCGCCGCCACGCCCGGCACCAAAAGCACGCTCGCTGACCCTCCCCCGAACAGACGCATCGTCCTGGCGGGCCTCCACCTGGTGAACATTTACCTGCCCGTTCAGGCGTAAGTTGATCGGCCTTCCTGCTAACCAAAGTCCTCCCGACCCCCCCAAAAACGCAAGGACGATCCACGGCCCGGCGCGCAGCAGGCCAGCCACCAAAACCCAACGTTGCATCCAAAGTGCCCACACCTGTGAAAAGCCTTGACCAGCCAAGACTACTGCGAGCATCACACCAGCACTGACAACCATCATCCCGAGGAGACTGAGCCATGTCGTACTTCCACGTTGGCGGTGTCGATGAGAATAGTCAGTCACGGACCCATCCGGCCACAAGAGATGCTCGACCGTCCCATTTTGCTGAAGCAGAATCCTGGCCTCTCCGATCATGGCTCGTTCTGCCTCCGTTGGGGGCACGCCGTGCGCTAACAACGTGACGAAGCGAGTCCACGCCCACGGCCTGCCTGCTCGCTTCGCCAATCCAATGGACAACCCTGCAAGACCTACCCCGAGATCTAAAGACCAAGGCGGGTGTCCTGGTTGTGCCAAGACTGTCTCCCAAGTTGATGGGACATGTTCCTCAGGATGATCGCTCTGTACAACTTCTAACAACCGTTCGATCTTCGCCTGGGCAGGACCATCATCCTCACCGAGCTGGCGTCCGACATCAAACAATCGCCAGTCTGCATTGCGGATAGCTCGACTCATCTTGATGCCTCGTCTCAAACCTTCTAACGCTTTCATGGCGTGTGTGAACGGACCACCAAGAGGAATGAGACCCTCTCTCTCCAGGATGTGGACCGCCTCGTGTGCGGTGACAGATGCTACGCCTTTCCCTGATGCGGAGTTGATCAATAGTCCCCTCAATCCTACCTGGCCCATATTCAGGACCGATTGCCTCAACCAGTAAAGCTGCATTGCGCTGAGCACAACCACCGGCAGATACACCACATCGCCATACTGGCTCGAAAGCCCGGCCATGACAGGAATGCTCAACAGGGGAGTTCCTAGCGTGACTACTGCGTATAGGCACAGGACATCCCATGTAGCATCAGCGGAAAGGCCGCGACGTTTCACTAAGGACACGGACCGTAGTCGTGCAATCCACGTTGCTGAAAGGAGGTCTGGATTTGCTGAGGGATGTCCTTCAAGTAAGACAGCAAACGTCCAGCTCAGTGTATCGCCAATTAGTTGATGCTGGCGTAACGTCAGCACACCAAAGACTCGCTCCAGTACCCACAGGATTGGAGCACGTAGTGGCTCTGCCCATCGACCGACATGCAGCTTCCGCCGCCGGGCGAGCCAGGCCAGGCCCGCGATCAAGAAGACCACCAAGAAGCTGGAAGCTAGAAGCTGGACGCTGGACAGACCGAACCATGGGGACAGGTCCACTTGTCCGGTGGCGCAGCCGGCGAGCAGCAGGACGAACAGAAGTCCTGGTGCTGCCTTGACACTGAAGGCACCCTGCGTTATAGTCCAAAGATGAGAGGAGACTGCTAATGCGAGGTCGAACGCGAATCTTTCCCAAGCCCCTGCAGAAGGATTACGACTGGGCCTTTGCCCACTATGGTCAGCTCGCGAGACGCTTTCCAAATCAGT
>CAYNXT010000276.1:0-2129 GCA_964401235.1 uncultured Planctomycetales bacterium | reverse complement strand
GGGCTCCTCAAATCGGGGGCCAGCTGGCACCCATTACATGGATTTGCTTTGGCACGACATTCAGCAATTTGAAACAAGCACCCCGCGGTCGGAGATTGCTCTTGTCCAGTACGACAAAATCCTGGATGACCAATTGCCAGACCCGCTGATCATCCGCGGCAAGGTGGGCATTCTCCTTCTGGAGGGATGGTTCCTGGGGGCGAACACCCGTTACGACCTGAATCAGGTGGAGCCTGGATTGAAGCGGATGGTGGCCGAAGCCCAGCAGCGCGAATATCAGCGAGTTTTCGACCGACTGAACGGTCTGGGGGTTTACAAGTTGCCTGAAATTGAAGAGATCGAGCGCGGCCGAGAAGAGCAGGAGCAGCTTTCAGCGAAGGACCACAGCGGCAAGCGGAGAATGAGCCCTGAGGCGATCAAACGTTTTGTTGGGTATTTCTACAAGGATTCATGGGATTGGAAGAACACCTCACCCGTCCCGCGCCCTGAGGACACGACCTTTGTGTTCCACACGGACCCGGTCCGCCGCTTCACCGCGATCGAGCGGGGAGGGCGCCCGGACGACAAGCAAGCCCTGTCGGGCATCCCCTCGTTGACCGCCCTGCTCGAAAAAGAGTTCGCGACGAAGCCGTGGCACCAGGACATCCCCAGCGATTCGCCTGAGACCCTCTATGTATGGAGAGCCCTCCGTTACTTTGTCGGCCGGATTGATGAGCGCGGCGAAAACCCCAGAGAGATACCTCCCAGCCATCTAGGTCACGATGTTTACGTGAGCGAAACGGGAAGATACGTTGACGCACTTCGACGCCTTTTCCCGGAAGTCCGGATTGAGCAAGAACATTGGCAAACTCCGGAATCCGAAGATTCGCCGGAGCATGGGATCCGCCGGACAGGGGTTCGTCATCTCGATTGGGTTTCCGTCGAGAAGAGGATCTGCCCGTTATTGGCGGAGCGTTGGGCGCAGTTTGAGGATCGGATGGACAACCATCGCCTTCTGAAGGTAGAGAGCGGAAAAATTGTCGGCGTTGAGGTCGAGCGGCTCATTGACGCCCTCGCCACCGCCGGCGGTTCGACCCTTCGACTCAGCTCAGGGCAGGCCCCGCTCACCACAGGCCTGGAGGAAACGGCAACCGCTGTCGCGGGCCGCGAAGCGGTGTGGGCGACCCAAGCCCCGCAAACGCCGCTAAAACTGATCTCCCGGCCGGAGAACGCGGGGCTGGCTCTGCTGGTGCCGAAAGAAGGGGTGCAGTTAAGGATTGTGGTGGGCTCTTTGGAGCAAAGGCGCGAACTCTATCGGATGCGGTCCGATCTGGCCGGTGCCTTTATTCCTGGCTACGAGTACGACAGCGTCGAGAACGCGGTGGGGGAAGCTCGGCGGCAATTAGGAGTGGATGCTCAGGAGATTACCAACGTGTTGTCCAGCAACAAACTGCGCTTCCAGATCGGCGTGGTGCTGGACCGGTTCGGCTGGAAAGCGCCGAATCTGGACGATTCGGTGCTGGAGGACGTGATGCGGGGGACTCAGGCGTGACGGAGCTTAGTGGGCGTGGCGCTTGTGGCGCCGGGCGCGATACCCATCAATGGCGAGAAGCAACCCGCCGAGCGCGCATACAAGTAAAACAGACACTGGCCCTATCCACATGGTCGATTAGTGAGTCTGTTTATGAGACTGGTGGCGATGCTGGATTCTATAAGCGATCACTACGCAGCCAACAAGGATTACCAATAGCGCTACAAGCATCTCCATTATTCGACCCCCTCACCTTCTTCGGGATAAAGTGCGATACCCACAAAGATCAGGGCCACGCTCAATACCCTAATGGCGATCCGCCAAAAGAAATGGAACTTCTCAAAGAAGTAACTGGCCACCCCTACCACAGCGATTCCTTTACCGAGGTCGGCGACTGTTCTTGCGACGAACTCAAGTTTTCGGGTAGCTCCAAGTTTTATCTACAGCGTACCATGTCCAGCACGTGCGTCCATGGCTATTAATATACAAAATATTATCAAAAACGTCAATATTGAAATCACCCACAAAACAAGGAGAATCTCCATGCGATTAGCATCCCTGAAGTCAGCGGTTGCGTCGGTTCTTATCGTCACATCGGTGGTCACGTGGTCTGTCCCTG
>CAYNXT010000275.1:0-2142 GCA_964401235.1 uncultured Planctomycetales bacterium | reverse complement strand
TCGGCAGCGCGCGCTGCAGTGCGTCGTCAATGGCGCGCGTCCAACGATCAAAATGGTGCGTTTTCTGGCTCGTCAGATGCGGCGTTTTCGCTACGAGTGTCGTCATCGAATGGAACGGTTGCGGTCTCCCCGACGTTCGTCTTCACCAAGAGCTCCACTTTCTTCTTCGCTTGATCTAACTTTTTGAGCAAGACCCGGGCCAGCTTCGTGCCCTCTTCGAACTTTTCCAGGCGCGTCTCCAAGTCGAGCTCCGACCGATCCAGCTCAGCGACCAGCTTCTCCAGCCGCTTGAGCGCCTCTTCGTACTTTACCCCCACACCAAACTTGGTGTGGGGGTGAACCTCATGCGGCTGCGCCATCCCACCACCTACGCCTCACGGCGGCTGTCGGCACTCGCCTGGCTTGCCGCCGTGACGAATGCGACCCTCGGATGTACTGCTAACACCTCGTTAAGTCTGAGCATTCGGGGCCTCGCTTCTGGCGGGGCCGGCGTAGGTGGTGGGACCATTGGGCTCCGGCTGCGCCTCGGCGAGCACGCGGGTGACCGAACTGACGATGCGGCCCTTGGCCACAAGGGTCTCGAGCTCATCGCCGGCGTGCACGGCCTTGGCAATCGTCACCACGTGCCGATCCGGCAACTTCAGGGTAATGCTGTAGCCGCGTGCCAGGACCGCGAGCGGGCTGAGCGCCTGCAGCCGACCGGCCAGCCCCTGCAGGTGCTGTTCCTGGCGGTTGAGCGCAACACGTGCGGCTTGGATCAACCGCCCGTGAAGCTCCTGCGTGCGGGTGAGGCAACGATCCAGTTGATTGATCGGATGCAGAAGCCGCAGGTTCGAACTCAAAGTGGCCAGCGTAGTAGCTTGATCATCGAGGAATGACCGCACGGCATCGAGTAAACGGCTCGCGGTTTCTCGAACCTGTTGCATGAGGAGCTTCCGCTCGTGAGCCAGGGTCTTCGCGGCATCCGTAGGGGTTGGGGCTCGAAGATCTGCAACATAGTCTGCAATCGTCCAGTGGTCTTCATGTCCGACCGCTGAGATAATCGGAATGGTGGAGTGGTAGATCGCACGAGCGACACATTCCTCATTGAACGCCCACAGCTCCTCGAGGCTGCCACCGCCACGTCCCACAATCAGCACATCTGCCACCCGATGAGCATTCGCGAGTTGGATGGCTGCTGCGATCTCTTCTGCCGCACCCGCCCCCTGCACTTTCACTGGGAGAATGATCACATGGGTTCGATGTCGCAACTGCACGAGCATGTCATGGATCACCGACCCTGTTGGAGAAGTCACAAGCCCCACCCGCTCGGGCCACTGAGGAATCGCTCGCTTACGAGCTTGTTCAAATAACCCTTCAGCCTGCAATCGTTTCTTCAGCTGCTCGAATGCGAGCTGCAACGCACCAGTGCCTTTCGGCTCTATCCGATGGACGCGAAGCTGGTACTCTCCCTTCGCCTCGTATGTCGTCACTTCGCCATAGCAAAGCACCTTGAGGCCGTTCTCTAGTTTAAACTTCAGCGACGCATTGAGGGGATAGAAAAACGCACAAGGCAAGAGAATCCGCTGACCCCGCCGATCGGTTACTTTTTCATCGACGAGATCGAAGTAGATATGCCTGGAGGCTGGATAGCTACAATTCGACAGCTGGCCCTCGACCCAGATGGCGGCGGGAAATTGCGCCTCGACGGCGCCGCGGATTCGCGAGACCACCTCAGCCACGGTGAACGACTTCTGCGTACCGCTGCTCTGGGCTCTGGGCTGGGGGCTCGGCTGAAGAGCAGCTCGGGGCTGGGGGTTGGGGGCTGGGGGCATCGTTTCTGAGCCCGGAGCCCGGAGCCCCGAGCCGACAGGGAATTTGTCGTACAGATTAGTCGCCACTGCCACGGACGGCTCCATCTAAAGTTCTTGTAATGCGTTCCACAGAGCGCGCTTTGCCGCTCGCCGGATCTACTTCCACGATCAGGCCGCGCAGTTGGACGTTCTCCTCAGCCACTTCGGAGCGATGAGGCAGGTTGGAGAGAAACCGCTCCAAGATCTGGTCCGCGCGCCGCCCGATCACCGAGTCGTAGGGACCGGTCATGCCCACGTCGGTGATGAACGCCGTCCCCTTGGGCAGGATGCGCTCATCCGCCGTGGGAAT
>CAYNXT010000274.1:0-2144 GCA_964401235.1 uncultured Planctomycetales bacterium | reverse complement strand
GCACCCGCGAGTGTGTTGTCTGCCACAAGCTCATTCCCGTCGACAAGGTCGAGTGCCAGTTTTGCACTCTCCCGCTCGAATTCGAGCTGAACCTGACACAGGACGAGGACCAGTGGAAGCAGTGCTGGGAACTCACGGTGATCCCTCGCTACAAGCGTGGTTCACTGCCCTGGCGGCCGGTCGAAGTGAAGGTACGCTTCCATGACCCGGCCGAAAAGATCAAAAAACCGAAAGTCGTGCCCAAAGGTGGCTGCATCTTCCACGCGCCATACCGATCCAAGGAACGTCACGTGGTGTTTATGGTGGTGTTGGCACCATCTAAGCTGCGAGCCATGGTCGGCACGCACAAGGAGACTGTTCTCCCCGGAAGGCCGGTTACGTACGAACGTCCGCCGCTTGCGGCTGGCGACAACCCCTACTGATACGAAAGGAAAAAGACATGGAATGGTTTGGCGATTTCGTTCTCCTGCACGGGCTGGTGGTGGGGATTCTGTTGGCGGCCTACTACTTGGGCCGCCGGCGCTACGAGCCTGACCGCAACGGTCAGAGCATCGGACGCGGTCTTTTGTTCGCGGCTCCGTGGATGGTTACGACGGTATTTTTTACCGTCATGCTCATTTACGTTCTGGCCGCCGACTACCGCGCGACCCCGGTCTGGTTCTTCTGGTTGTGGGGACCGATGTTCATCCTGCTCAACGCCGCTGCCGCACTTCGGATGCTCTGGCCGCGCTGGGGCAAAATCTCGGGGCAGGGGCTTCGCGATTTTGTCAACCTCGGCGGCTTTTGGGGCAATTGGTGGTCGGGAAAAAATGACCAGCATCGGCCGCCGACCACCAACAACTTTTGGGGAACGGCCGCGTTCTGCTGGGCAGTGCTGCTGGTGCTTTCGTTTTGGATCTACACGCCGGGCGCGATGCACTTTGACAGCGATGACGTTGGCTCGGCAGCCAAAACTGCCTGGTCAACGGTGGCCGATGCAAAGGTCACCCAGGATTCGGCCGGTTTCCTGAAGGACGGTGCGATGCGGTTGGCCAAAGCAGCCGCTACTGACAACGAAAACAACTACGTCGGCAAGACGGCAGCTGCGGTCAAATCGTGGTTGCAGTCCGATTCCAAACCCAGAAAGAAAGCTGCTCGGCAGCCGGCAGCGGATACGCCGTTGTCCGTGTTTCCGCGCAGCAGCTTGCTGGTGTGGTTTCTCGGTACGTTCGTGGTTGTGCTGTGGGCAGTGTTTGCCAACATCATCTGCCGCCGCGATGGAGCCATAAAATTCTTCACGGCGCTCGGTAATCTCTTCCGCCGCAAGGAGTCCGAACAACCGATGGTCGTTTCCAGTACTCCGCCCGCAACGGCTCCGGCTGAAGCGGGTAGAGGAAAGGGAAAACATAGGGAGGAGGCTCCGGCCGGAGGGCATCCCACTTTCCCTCAGCGGCTGGCGGAAGAGGCCGCTGCGGAAGCCATCATCAGGTCCAGTGAACGCGGTCTCGTCAAGCTGGCTGATCGTATCACAGCTTGGCTGAGCAAAAAGTCATAAACCAAAAACAAAGGAGTTCGTCATGACAAAGTTCAGAGAGTTCTGGCAGTTGGTGAGGGAGTTCGGATCCACCATGTTCTGGGCCGGGGTCGTCGTCATGGTGTGCATGTTTCTCATGAGTCGATTTTTGGGGCTCCAGGGCATGCTGTGGGTGCTCTTCCCGGTGCTCGGCGTCATCGTGCTTTTGGTGCGCGGGGAGGAGCTGGTCGTCAGGCCCGCCAAGAAGGCGTGGGTGGCAGTGGTGGCTCTAACGGTGTTCGCGATCCTGTGTTGGATCTCGGCCACCATGTTTAGCACCGCGGTCACCCAGAGCCTCGGGATGGCCGCCAGCGTCATGCTGTCGCTGCTCGTAGCTTTTCGCTACGCCGGCAGTCCACGCAAGGGAAAGTACCATGCAGCGGCGATCTGCCTGTGCTGCGTCTACCTGGTGATCGGCGGTTTCTCAAGCTGGGCGTTCACCAGTCGGCAGCAGATGGATGCGGCCAACCGAGGGAAGAATTTCTTCCAGTCGCTGCTGCAGTTTGCGGGTGCAAAGAGTGATGTGGCTGTCGCGGATGTCTCTCGAGAGACCCGCATGGCGCACATGGACTCAATGCTGCCGGTCAAGGTC
>CAYNXT010000273.1:0-2158 GCA_964401235.1 uncultured Planctomycetales bacterium | reverse complement strand
GAAGAGCAGAAGGCTACGTTTCGTGGATCGTGGATTGTGGATCGTGGATCGTCAACGGCGAACGGCTTACCACGAATCACGAATCACGAATCACGAGTCACGGCGACTGGCATGGATCGTCGCAGTGCTGGTGGTTGCCACTGGAGGACTCTTATCATCAGGCGCGCAGGCGCAGGAACAGCTTCGGCTCGAGGTGGGACAGCTCATGATGTTGCCGGTCAAGACGATCACGCGGGTCGCTGTGGCCGATCCTGAAGTCATGGATGTGACGGTCGTCAATGAAAACAGCCTGTTGCTTCAAGCCAAGAAGTCGGGTGCCACCGATTTGCTGATCTGGGACTCAAACGGAGAGCTCGCCTATGATGTCACCGTCGTTGATCTGAGCTCAGAGCGGATGGCGATCGAGGCTGAACGCATCCTCTCCGGCTTAAAGCCTCCCGGGGTTGAGGTGCGCCGAGAAAGAACTCAACTGGTGTTGACTGGGACGGTGGCAACGGAAGAGGCTCTGAAGAGGCTCGATAATTTGACCAGTCCGTTTCCTAACGTGACCAACCTTGTCGCTGTGGTAGCGGCTCCGATCTTGGCTCCACCCCTGATCGAACTAGCCGTGCAGTTGATTGAGATGAGCAAGGACGCCCAAGAAAATCTGGGGGTGGATTGGTCTGATTCTGTGACATTTACCGAAACGCCATTTGCTGGTGTGACCGATGAACCGCGACTTGGACGCGTTGCGGAAGCGTTTCGCATCGGGTCAGTGACGAGGCGGTCATCGAGCGGTGGTACTGGATTGAAAGCGACGCTCAATATGCTCGTTCAGCAGGGCAAAGCTCGCGTATTAGCCGAGCCGAAGCTGGTGACCGCCGACGGGAAAGAGGCGACGTCATTCATCGGTGCCCAAGTGCCGGTCCTCACCAGTACCTCGGTGAGTTCTGGCACGACGACGCAATCGATCGAGTTTAAAGATGTCGGGGTTCGTCTGACGATGACGCCGACTGTGATTGAGGAGGGTCAGAAGATTTTGACGCATGTCCAAGCCGAAGTCATGCGGGTATCGAGTGCAACAGGATTAGGAGGAGCTATCACCGTCTCAGGGGTTTCGATTCCATCATTTACCGTTCGACGCGCACAAAGCGATGTCTCCTCTGCCTCAGGAGAGACCATTATGATTGCCGGGTTGCTCTCGAGCGATGAGAAACGGACGATCAGCCAGCTTCCGGCGTTGGGCAGTGTGCCCATCTTGGGTAATCTCTTTCGTTCCACCGATTTTATTGAAGGCAAGACAGAGCTGGTCATCACCGTCACTCCGATGTTACTGGCAGGGGTGTCTCAGAAAGCCGCGGGGCGCAAACGAGATGCGCTCATGGAACAAAGCCTTGATCTGAGCCAGGCCGTGGCACCGGTTGGGGATCCGCGCATGCGCTATGCCTTGGCGGTGCAACAACAACTCGCCCAGGAGGCGCGCTTTCCAGAGGAAGCTCGAACAGCTCAGGGAACCGTGACCCTCACCCTGACACTTCGGCGGGACGGCACCGTCGAGCATGCGATGGTACGGAACTCCTCAGGCGACTCCACACTGGATCTCACGGCATTAGAATTGGCCCGCCGCCACCCCTCCTTCGGATCGTTTCCTTCCGAGGTGACGGAATCCCAGCTAACGCTAACGATTCCCATCATCTTTACTACCAGGCACTGGTGAAGGCCATGGCCGGCGGGCGCGTCATTGTCATCTTTGGTCCCAAAGGCGGCGTTGGCAAAACCGTTGTCGCCGTCAATCTTGCCTCCAACCTCTCCACGATGGTCGACCGACCCGTTCTCTTGCTTGATCTCGATGTCTTAGCCGTTGATGATGTGGCCAAAATGGTGAAGGTAAAAACCAAGACCTGCTTAGCCGAGCTTGCCGGCTCACTAGCCCAAGATCCTACGGCAGAGGGCGTGGACTTCTCGCAATTGATGACCACTTCGGGTCGGTTGCACATCCTCCCGGCCGTCCGAACCCCACAGCAAGGTCCGCTTGTGACTGCTGCACTGATCAATACGATCATCCCAAAGCTTCGGATGCAATACTCCTACATCGTCATCGACGGGGGGCGGCTCTTCAGTGATGCGTTGGTGGCCAGCTTCGATCATGCCAATCTCGTTTTGCTTGTAGCCACGCCGG
>CAYNXT010000272.1:0-2173 GCA_964401235.1 uncultured Planctomycetales bacterium | reverse complement strand
CGCCGACCTTGATTCCTACAGCATGAACCAATGGATTGAGAATAAGCAGGTCATCACGTCGTTGGATCTTGCAAAGCGTGCCCAGGTGCTACCCGGTCTGCGCCAAGTCCAATGGGATCTGGTGATTATCGATGAAGCCCATCGGATGTCCGCCTCTGATCCGGAACACAAGACGTTGCGTTATCGATTAGGCGAGCTGCTTCGTGATGCAAGCGATCACCTGCTCCTGCTGACCGCGACACCGCATAAAGGTGATCCCGTCAATTTCAGCTTCTTCCTGCAGCTATTGGATCAGGATGCCTATGCCGACGTGCGGTCGATTCGCCAGGCGATGGACTGTCGCCGCGCGCCCTTCTATCTCCGCCGGGTCAAGGAAGCGATGGTCTACTTTCCCGAACGGCAACCCGATGGGACCTGGGTGGCACGGAAAATCTTCACGAAGCGCATCCCGCGTACGGTGGACTTTGCCATTGATGGAGAGGAATTTGAGCTCTACCGAGATGCGACGAGGTTCGTCAAGCAACAAAGCGCCAAGGCAGCGGCTCAAGGCGAGGACCCGCGTTCAAGGGCGGTCGGCTTCCTGATGTCACTCTACCAGCGGCGCCTGGCCTCAAGCACTCATGCGCTGCGCTGCTCTCTCGAAAACCGCGTGCGCAGATTACAAGAAGCGCTGCGTCACGCGCAAGAGCTCGCGAGGATGGCTCCTCCGGAGCTTCCAGACGCGGACGAACTGGAAGAGATGGAAGAGGCCGAGCGGGAGCATCTGGAGTCGGTGCTTGAGGCAATGACCATCGCGCACAATGCAGAGGATATTCAAGACGAGGTCCAGAAGCTGAACGAGCTCGCCAGCCGAGCAAAGCAGGTTGAGGAGGCCGGTTCGGAGGCCAAGTTGTCTCGGTTGAAGGAATTGCTGCAGACAGAGGGCTTCTTCGACCAACCGGATAAGCGGCTACTGATATTTACGGAGTTCACAGACACGCTTGAATACTTGGTGGAACGCCTCAAGAGCTGGGGATTTCGCGTCGGCTTCATTCACGGCGGCATGAGGCCGGGATCAGGAAACGACCCTGGCACACGAATCTATGTAGAGAACCAGTTCTGGGCCGGGGAGATCCAAATTCTTGTCGCTAACGAGGCAGCTGGCGAAGGGATCAATCTCCACTGCTGCCACATACTTTTTAACTATGACATCCCGTGGAACCCCAACCGGCTCGAACAGCGGATGGGGCGCATCCACCGCTACGGACAGAAGAAGGACTGCCTCATTTTCAATTTCGTCGCAACAAACACCATTGAAGGCCAGGTGCTCAAGAAGCTACTCGACAAACTGCAGGAGATCCGGGACGCGCTGGATGATGACGCAGTATTCAATGTGGTCGGAGAAATCCTACCAGCTGCTCATTTAGAGCAGGTTTTGCGGGACTACTATGCGGGTCGCCTGGGTGATGTGGACTTAGAAGATCGCCTGCTGCGGGATGTGAAGGAGGACCGATTCCGGGCGATCTGTCAGAACGCCCTGGAAGGCCTCGCGGCGAAGAAGCTGAACCTCGAAATGCTCATTGAGCGCAGGGCCCGCGCACAGGAACGTCGAGTGGTCCCAGAGACCATCGCGAGGTTCCTGCGGGAATCAGCCACTCAGGCTCGGTGGAACCTGAAACCTGTTGAAGGACTGGCGCACACTTTTGATCCTTCCCCCACCCCACATGCTCTTCGGCGACACGAGGCTGATCCTGATTGGAAGTTGGCGCCGCTAGCGAACCGGTACCCACGCTTTTCGACCGATCGTGATGCAGCAGGCGAGCATGATCTGGAATGGGTGACGCCAGGTCATCCGCTCTTCGAGGCTCTTCGTCGACGTACACTTACGTTATCCCAGAGCTCATTTTCTACAGGAGCTTGTTTCTATTCGCTGACACACGAGGCTCCTACGCGCCTGGATTTTTATCGCGCCCGGGTGGTTGACGGTCTTGGCCAGGCGATTCATGAGCGGCTCTTTGCTGTGGAGCTCGTCGAAGGAAAAGACCCAAGGCCCTGTGACCCGGCCGTGCTAGGGAACTTCCAGCCTGCCGAGCCTCTTCCGAAGCTGCCAGCCGTCGCGTCCGCTCCAGAAGCCACCGTCTGGCTTCACGAGAATGCGCTCCGCGCGTTCCTGGAAGAAGTGCGCACAGAACGG
>CAYNXT010000271.1:0-2187 GCA_964401235.1 uncultured Planctomycetales bacterium | reverse complement strand
TTAGCCTACCAGACCGTCACCCTTAGATGTTCACTGTACAGGGTATTGACAATTTTTCCACGATCTGCTAGGGTTCGGAAGCTGCTCCAGCGCCGCTTGGGCGATTACTGAGAGCAGCTTGCTGGGAGCCTGGGGGTCCCTCCCTCCTGGAGCGCGAGCGCTGTCTGCTCGTGCGAGATCCCAGTAGTCTGACCCTCGGCGTAGACCGAGGCTCTCTCACGACCAGGGACGCAGACCCTGGACCCTGTCGGGGAGGTACCGACTAGCACAAGCAGCTGTGCGAAAAGGTGCGCCTTTGATCCTAGCGGGGTCGTGGAAAATTCCTCGCGCGCTGTGGGCCTCCCCACGTGATCCGGTACTGGGAACCGGTGAAAGGACTCCGGAGGAGTCGGCGCAAATCCCTTTCAGGTGGACCCTGGGCTTTGAGGGAAGCCCTAGCTGAGACCCAGCGAAGCGAAAGGGTTCCACCCCAATTTCCCCCGCTTGCGCTTGCGTAGGCGGGGGTTCTCTTTTTCCAAATTTTACGAACAGCCTTATGCGAAACCGAAAATGCCGTGAGATGCGACGCCCTGGAGCGAGCACCGCGCGAGGCGTAGTAAGCACTACGTCGAGCGCGGAGCGGAGCGAAGGGCTAGCCCGAAGGGTCGGCGAGGTTGCTGGGCAGGCTTTGCCTGCTCTAGACCTCGCCGACAACTCACGCATTTTCGGTTTCGCTCACGAGCACCCCGACGTCGCGCCGCAGTTCACGCACTTGTAACAGGCAGCATTGCGCACCATAATCGCCCCACAGTCAGAGCAGGCGGGCGCATCCGCCATATTCTGAAAGGTTATCAGGTCCGCGGCCCGGCTCGCGTCAGTTGGACTCGCTGATGCCACGACAATGGGCTTGGCTGGAGCGGTGGCTTCAACTTCAACGTCGCTGCCATTCAGTGGTTTGGATTCCAAGGATTCCTCGGCGGCTGGTATAATGGCCGCCACACCCGGCAACGGCATTTGGCCCGGCGTCCCCTCTTTCGGCAAAAACTTCATCCCCAACCAGCGGAAGATGTAATCAATGATGGATTTGGCGATGCGGATGTCCGGGTTCGCCGTGTAGCCGGCCGGCTCGAAACGGACATGGCTGAACTTCGAGACGAACAGGGACAGCGGCACGCCGTACTGCAGGGCAATGGAAATGGACGTGGCGAACGAGTCCATCAAGCCGTTGATCGTCGAGCCGGCCTTGGCCATGGTGACGAACATCTCGCCCGGCGTCCCGTCCTCGTACATGCCGACGGTGAAGTACCCTTCATGGCCAGCAATCGAAAACTTATGGGTGATGGATTTCCGTTCATCGGGCAGACGGCGGCGGATGCGAGCAACGGGCGTTGACGCAGCCACGGCTTCACCCTTTGTATTCTCGCTGGAAGACTTTGTGCCGAGCGGTTGTGTCTTCTTTGACCCATCGCGGTAAATGGCCAGCGCTTTCAACCCCAGTTTCCAACCATCGAGGTAGACCTGTGCGATATCGTCCACCGTCGCTTCGCTTGGCATGTTCACCGTTTTCGAGATGGCACCCGAAATAAATGGCTGCGTCGCGCCCATCATCCGGATGTGGCCCATGTAATGAATCGACCGCTTGCCGTTCATCGGCTTGAAGGCGCAGTCGAAGACTGGGAGATGCTCTTCTTTCACGTGTGGCGCACCTTCGATAGTGTCCTTCGTCTCAATGTGCTTGATGATCTCCTCGGTCTCTAAGGGACTGTACCCTAAGCGCTGCAACGCCCGCGGCACAACGCGATTCACCATTTTCATCAATCCCCCGCCAACCAGGGTCTTGTACTTCACCAACGCGATGTCCGGCTCGATGCCGGTGGTGTCACAATCCATGAGGAACGAGATGGTGCCGGTTGGCGCGATGACCGAGACTTGGGAGTTCCGCACGCCATACTCGGCGCCGCGCGCCATCGCTTCATCCCAGGATTCTTGTGCGGCCCGCATCAGGTTCTCGGGGATGAGCGCCGCGTCGATTTTCTCCAGCGCTTCCCGGTGCTTGCGGATGACCCGGAGTTGTGGCTCCTCATTCTCGGCGTAGCCCTGGTACGGTCCCATCTCCTGGGCGATCCGGGCGGACTCGGCGTAGCCCTCGCCGGTGAGGATGGCGGTGAGCGCTGCGGCCCAGGCCCGGCCGGATTCAGAATCGTACGG
>CAYNXT010000270.1:0-2197 GCA_964401235.1 uncultured Planctomycetales bacterium | reverse complement strand
CTTTTCATGCGTCCCACGACGAGGGATAGCTAAAGTTAGCCGTGATTCAGGACTTGGCAAGTTGTTTCATCCATCGCCTCCGTTGGTTGGTGTTCGAAACTAGGCTGACGCACTTGACTCCAGCGCCCGTGCCCTATGCCCATTCGCAAGGAGCCTCACACCCTCGCAGCTACGACAGGCTGCCGCAACTTGAGTGCTGTGCATAAGCCTGTTCGAGCACTCAAGCCTTCTTGCGGCCATGCCTTTGCTCCTTGTGTTGTAGCTCCTGCAGGTAGTCGCCCAGGCGACCGACGCGCTGCTCCCAGAAACGGCGATAGTGCTCCACCTAGTCGGCGACCCCCTTGAGCGGACCCGCCTCGCGCCGACAGGGCCGCCACTGCGCCTCGCGACCGCGCGCGATCAGACCGGCGCGCTCGAGCACCTTGAGGTGTTTCGAGATGGCGGGAAGGCTGATCTTGAAGGGCTCAGCCAGCTCCGTGACCGAGGCCTCGCCGCGCGCTAGCTGCGCGAGGACGCCGCGGCGGATGGGATGGGCCAGCGCTCCGAACGCATGATCCAGCTCGAGTTCTTTATATTTAACCATTAGGTTCACTACTGTCCGGTTAAGCTTTTCGCCATTTAATACAACACTGTCAATGCCAATAGGTTGCGAATAATTATGATTGGTTTCGACTTCAAATCAACCGTAGACTTTGGCCAGCAGAAGGGGGTGGCCAATGTATACGGGACGCATGGTGTTTTCACAGGTGCTGGACTTCCTTCCGACACGCGAATTCGAGACCTGCGTGCGGCGCTATCGAGGCAACTACCGAGTCCGGCGGTTCTCATGCCGCGATCAGTTCCTCTGCATGGCGTTCGCGCAGTTGACCTATCGGGAGAGTCTTCGCGACATCGAGACCTGCCTGCGTGTCATGCGATCCAAACTCTATCATGTCGGTCTCCGCGGCACCATCTCCCGCAGTACGTTGGCCGATGCCAACGAAACGAGAGACTGGCGCATCTACGCCGACTTCGCCCAGGTGCTGATCCACATCGCCCGGAAGCGGTATGCCGGGGACGACTTCGGCCTGGCCCTGGAACAGACGGTCTACGCGTTCGATTCGACCACCGTCGATCTGTGTCTCTCACTCTTTCCCTGGGCGCGCTTTCGCCAACGCAAGGCCGCCGTCAAGCTCCATACGTTGCTGGACCTGCGTGGCAATATCCCCTGTTTTATCCGTATTACCGACGGGAAAGTGCACGATGTCACGATCCTCGACGACCTGGTCCTGGAGCCGGGCGCGTTCTATGTCATGGATCGTGGCTACATCGACTTCGCCCGCCTGTATGCCTTCACCCAGGGCCTGGCGTTCTTCGTCATCCGGGCCAAGCGCAATCTCGACTACCGGCGCACGTCCTACCGTCACGTCGACCGGACCACGGGACTGCGCAGCGACCAGACGATGGTCCTCCATGGCCTAAAAACCTCCGAACACTACCCGGCTTCTCTGCGGCGCAGCAGCTACTTCGATACCGACACCGAACAGCGCCTGGTCTTCCTGACCAACAACTTCACGCTGCCGGCCTTGACCATCGCACAGCTCTACAAATATCGCTGGCAGGTGGAACTGTTCTTCAAATGGATCAAGCACTACCTCCGGATCAAGACCTTCTACGGCACCTCCGAGAATGCGGTGAAGACGCAACTCTGGATTGCCATCAGTGTCTACGTGCTCGTGGCGATGCTCAAGAAGGAGCTGAAACTCACCCGTAGTCTCGGCGAAATCCTGCAAATGCTCAGCATCGCCCTTTTTGAAAAAGTCTCTATTGCTCAAGCAGTTACAACGTTTAGCGAACAAAACGACACATCAGAATCTTGTAACCAGTTGAGGCTATTCGAGTTTTAACCGGACAGTAGTGCATTAGGTTAATGATGCTGTATGAACAAGCAAAAGTCAATCCATGAGCAAACCCCTTCAATGAATGTCATCTCACCAATGTGGATACGTTTCGCTCACATACAGTTCGCCGTTCGATCTGGTGGCCCAAACCGAACGGCGAACGAACTGGCGGGGGCGACGGGTCGTTCTTGGAACCGAGAATAGCTCGCCCCGCGAACTGCCTGACGACGTTGTGAGGGCCTTCAAGGACTGGTGCGCCTCGCCGGAAATGCAGGTGATGTACGCCAGTTTTACGTCGCTGTTTACTCCGAACTAAT
>CAYNXT010000269.1:0-2199 GCA_964401235.1 uncultured Planctomycetales bacterium | reverse complement strand
AGGAGCTTGGGTCGTACAAGGCGATGGGCTTCCCGAAGCTCGGGCACTCCGCCAATCGCACGTTGCGCGGGATGGTCGTCTCAAACACCATCCCTTTGAAGAATCGACGGACTTCCTCGGCGACTTCCCGCGAGAGGTTGGCCCGGAAATCCGTCATCGTCAGCACAATGCCGCCCATCGCCAGGGATGGGTTGAGCCGCTGGCGCACTAGGTCCACGGACCGCATCAGGGCGCTGAGGCCTTCCAGGGCCAGGTACTCGCACTGCACGGGAATCAGCGTACTGTCCGCCGCGACCAAGGCGTTCACCGTCAGCAGTCCCAACGATGGAGGACAGTCGACCAGAATCAACTCGTACGACGGCCGCAACGATTCGCACAATCCCCGCAGAAGCGTTTCTCGGCCCTCTCGAGCGCTGAGGCTCTGTTCAGCTCCAGCCAGATCAAGATCGGATGGCAGCAGGCTGAAGCCTTCGACAGCGGTTCGAACGATCGCCTGGCCTGCATCGGCTCCATTAACTACTACGTCATAAATGTCTGCTGATATATCATTACGTGAAATGCCGCAAGCGGTTGTGGAATTTCCTTGCGGGTCTAGATCAATCAGCAGTGTTCTTTTACCAGATAGCGCAGCGTACGTACCAACATTGACGGCTGTTGTGGATTTCCCCACGCCACCCTTCTGATTGCAAACTGCAATTACTCTGGACATGGCTGTTCCACGTGGAACACCTCTCTGATTCGATGGACAGACGTCATTGTACTCGACCAACAGATGGACGCAACGACTTTTTCACACACTTTTGCACACTGTGGAAAACACGCTATCGGATCATGCGGTAGAACGCCATCGAGACGACCGTATTTGTGAGCCAGTATAAGACAAGCCCTGCCGGAACCTGATAGAACATCACCCCAAAAATAACCGGCATGAGTGGGCCAGACATGGCTTTTGTCATGGGGTTGCTTTCGGCTCCCGTTCCCATCTGCCGATTGCTTTGTCGCATCTGAAGGAACATCGCCGCAGCCATAACCAGCGGAAGGAGGTTCAGATGGTTCCCAAGGATGGGAAGCGTGATCGGTAGACGCGCCAGCCGATCTGGCATTGAGAGATCCTGTATCCACAAAAAGCTCGCACCACGAAGCCCCACGAAGTGCGAAATAGCTCCAAACAGCGCAATGAAAATAGGCATCTGGAGCGCCATAGGCAGGCACCCACCGAGCGGACTGACGCGATGTTCTCGATAGAGCGCAAAGAGCGCTTGGTTCGCCCGCGTTGGATCAGATTTCTGCTGGGCCATAATCCGATCCACGGCCGGTTTGAGCTCTTGCATCTTTTTCATCGATCGTAGACTGACGAGCGTAAATGGAGCGAGGCAAACGCTCACCAGCACGGAAAACAAGAGAACAGCTAATCCATAACTATTTACTGTGTCGGCAATGGCATTTAGTACGACGATAAGCGCCAATCCGATTTGCCCTATGATGCCTATCTTAAACACCTCAGCGCGACCTGCAGCTCTTAGACGGAAAAAGTCTCTCGCACCGAAATAGATGGAGGCTTGCGCGGTCTTCGTTGCTTCTACTGGAGGGAATAATTCTAGTCGAATCGCGATGGTTGACGGATTGGACGGAATTCCGGCGACTGACTCAACTCCGCCTTGAAACGTCATGGATTGACAAAAGTACCGTTCTGTCAGCGTAAGGAACGCTGTTCCACGTGGAACATTACGTTTTGGGCTGATGAGTGTCTCTGTGCGATTGAATGGGCCGTGTTTCTTCGTACGCGAGAACTTGTTGCGTTCTCCAACGATCGCCGAATGAAATTCCAGGGCGTTTTGCCTTCCGTCTAGCGAATCAATTCTTGGCCATGTCGCAAGAAACGCTGCGGGCACCACGGTCTGGCCCACAGGTTCGCGCAGAGTCACATCCACAACTGGGGTCTCCTTTCGGATCTCATATCGAATCTCTGTTGCGTGGACGCCTGTTGTGTGTTGAAGAGTCACAAACGTGGCTCCGAGATCGACCAGCTGCCAGCCATTTTCTTGGTTTCCAATGAACGGCGTAAAGATAGGGAATCCTGAATCGACTCGCAGCGCGCGATCTGTAGAAAGCTCCTTGAACCCTGATAGAGTTACCGCCCGAAGCGCTCCGCTACGAACGCCGATTTCGACTTGCAGCTTTTCGGAGTGTATATTCACA
>CAYNXT010000268.1:0-2213 GCA_964401235.1 uncultured Planctomycetales bacterium | reverse complement strand
GTAGGTGGTGGGATTATCGTCGACCATGCACCTTGGACTCACCTACGACCTCCAGACCGATCCCCACGACGCGCGCCAGGCGGAGTTTGACCCGCCCGCCACGATTCACGCGCTGCGCCAAGCCTTGGAGTCGCTCGGCCATCATGTGACCCTCATGGGCAGCGCGGACGATCTGCTACGCAAAGGGATCAAGGCCTGGTGCGATGTGGATTTGGTGTTTAACATCGCCGAAGGCCGCCACGGCCGTTGCCGCGAGGCCTGGGTGCCAATGCTCCTGGAGTCCTGGAATATTCCCTTCGTTGGTTCCGACGCGATTGCGCAGGCGCTGGGGCTTGATAAGGTCATGAGCAAGCGGCTCGCCCAGGCCTCAGGCGTGACCACCCCGCTCTGGGAGGTCGTCGAGTCGGTGGATGCGCTCTCCTCGAGCGACCCGCTGCCGTTTCCCCTGATTGTTAAGCCGCGCTACGAAGGATCAGGTATCGGCATCGATCCAGGCGCGGTCGTCCAGACGTTTGAGGAGTTGCGTGCTCGCGCGGACTGGCTCCTGGGTACATTTCACCAGCCCTGTCTGATCGAGCAGTTCATTCCCTTCGGCGAGTTGACAGTCTTTCTCATCGGCAACGATCCGCCCGAAGCCTTCCCACCCATTCAGCGTCCCTTGGACCCGGCAAGCCGGCTCTCCTGTCATGTCGTCGCCCAGCGCTCATCAGGCGCACCGTGGCTGTGTCCGGTGGAGCTGACCCCCTCGCTTGACGCCGCCGCCCGCCAGATGGCCTCGACGATGTTTCGAGTGATCGGCTGCCGCGACATGGCGCGCGTTGATCTGCGGGTGGATGAATCCGGACGCTTGTATTTTCTGGAAATCAATCCGCTCCCCTCATTTGACCCTGAGGGCAGCCTGGGACTGCTCGCTGAGTATCAGGGGCGGCCGTATGCTTCGTTGGTCGGCCGTATTCTGGATGCCGCCCTGCAGCGAATCGGATTGTGGGTGCCGCATGAGTGATTCCGAAGTCTATAAGTATCCGCACTACTACGCAATCGGCTATCAGTGGAACACCGAGGCCGAATGTGATTTTATTGAAGCGTGTCTGAAGGCGCACGCCTCGTCAGATGGCAAGCGCTTGCTCGACCTCGGCTGCGGTTCAGGCCGGCATCTTGTTGAGCTCGCCAAGCGTGGCTACGAGATGACCGGCGTCGACGCTCGGCCCGAGATGGTAGAGTTTGTCGAGCAGGAGGCCTCGCGCGAGGAGTTGCCTATTACCGCTTCCGTGGATGACCTGCGCGATCTCACGGTTCAAGGGACCTATGACGCCGCATTTTGCTTTATGGATACCTTCCGATTTCTGCTGAGCAACGACGAGATCATTCGGCATCTGCGCGCGGTGGCCGATCGATTAGTTCCTGGCGGGTTGTATCTGACCGACTTCTGGGTGCCGCGCCAGTGGGATCAGATCGGCAATGAAATTCACCAATGGGAGCAAACTCACAACGGCACCATGGTACGCGTCTTTTATCTGCAACACCCGGATTCGATCGATCCGATCCGTCAAACGTTTGAAGACGAACTAGTCTTTGAGATCCACGAGGCAGGGCAGATTCAGGAGATCCGGGGCGGGCGCACCCGCACGCGGCTGATTCTGCCGCAGGAGTTTGGCGCCCTGGTGGAGTGCTCGGGCGCGTTCAGCATTCTCGGCACGTACGGCGAGTTCGACATGAGCAAGCCCTTCGATGACGCCTCGCTCTCCTGGCGCATGATCAGCGTGCTGCGCAAGCGTTGATGGGCAAGAAGGGCCCTGCTACCTCGGACACCTTCGCTACCAACCATAAAGCCCGCCGAGACTACGAGATTCTCGAGACCTTCGAAACCGGGCTCGCCCTGCAGGGCACCGAAGTCAAGTCGATCCGACAGCATCGCGTCAGCATCGACGACAGCTTCGCCCGCATTGATGCCGGCGAACTCCTCTTGTATAATATGCATATCAGCCCGTATGCGCAGGGGAACCGGTGGAATCCCGATCCGATTCGGGTGCGCAAGCTGTTGATGCACCGCCGGCAGATCGACCGCCTGGCGGGCTTGCTCTCGCAGAAGCGGGTCACGCTCGTGCCGCTGCGCTTATACCAGCAGCACGGGCTGGTGAAAGTGGAATTGGCCCTGGGCAAGGGCAAGCGGGTCTTTGAGAAGCGAGATCGAATCCGTGAGCGCGAGTCGGATC
>CAYNXT010000267.1:0-2215 GCA_964401235.1 uncultured Planctomycetales bacterium | reverse complement strand
CGAAGAAGCAGGCCAAGGAAGGGTCTGACGCCTTCCGTGGACACGGTCGCAAAGCCGCCCTGGAGGCAGAGATTGCACGTCTGCAACGTGAGGTGCGAACGCTGACGATGGAGCGTGATATTTTAAAAAAAGCGACGGCCTTCTTCGCGAAGGAAAGCCAATGAGATATGGCTTCATTGAGGGGCACCGAGCGATGTGGCCGTTGCCCGCGATGTGCCGTGTCCTGGCGGTCTCGAAGTCAGGCTACTTCGCTTGGCGCGATGGGCGAGAAAGCCCACGTCGGAGTCGTGATCGGGCATTGACCGTCCAGATCGGGATCATTCACCGCGAGAGGCGGCAGACCTATGGGAGTCCCCGAGTCTACCAAGAGCTGAAAGCCCGGGGCATGGCTTTGGGGAGGAAGCGGGTGGAACGCCTGATGAAATCCGCGGGAATCGCGGTTCTTCCCCTGCGCCGTTTCGTCACCACCACCGACTCGGACCACGACCAACCGATCGCCCCCAATCTTCTCGAGCAGGATTTCCCCGCTACGGCTCCCAACCAGCGCGGGGTCCCCGCCATCACGTACATTCCCACCGATGAAGGCTGGCTCTTCCTGGCGGCGATCATGGATCTCCATTCCCGGCGTATCGTCGGGTGGGCCATGCAGCCAACCATGCACCGTAGCCTGGTCCTGAAGGCCCTGGATATGGCGGTCACTGATCGTCGACCAAGCCCGGGCCTCATTCATCACAGTGATCGAGGCAGTCAGTATGCCAGCGAAGACTACCGCCATGCTCTCGACGCCCACGGCTTTATTGCCAGCATGAGCCGTCGCGCCTGCTGCTATGACAACGCCGCCATGGAAAGCTTCTGGCACACCCTCAAGAACGAATTGACCCACCGTCACCACTACCAGACTCGCGCCGAAGCGCAGCAGAACATCTTTGAATACATCGAAGTCTTCTACAACCGCGTTCGACGCCATTCCTCCATCGGATACCTCAGCCCCGTCAACTTCGAACTCTTGCGGCCAAAAGCCGCTTACTGAGTTTTCCTATCTAGGTTGTCATTTTGACCCAAAGGAAAGTCCGGCTCCTGCCAAGAAGCTTTGCATGAGTGCGGCCCGCTTCCTGATGCGTTTGATGCCGCGCCGCGCCTCGTTTTCGGCTTCGGTGATGTCCGTAGCACAGAAGTTGGCCAGTTCCTTGCCCTTGAGGTTGGCCCACAGCCATTCGGTGGGATTGAGGTTCGGCGAGTAGCCTGGGAGCAGGATGACGTCGATGTCGTGCTGGGCGAGGAACGTTCGTACAGCCTTGCTGCGGTGGGCCGTGAGCCGGTCCCAGATCAGATAGGCCTTTGAACCAGCCAGGAGCTTCACCAGTTTCTGGCACCACCGCTGGATTCTCTCCCGGTTGTAGGCTCCGTCGATGATCTCGAAGGTGAGCTTCGCTGCGGTGCCATCCCAGCGGTAGATGAGTCCGCCCATCATCGAGCGCTTGGCCCAACTGAAGGAATGCACCACGACCGGGGTCTTACCCTTCTGGCCCCAGGTCGACCGGATCGACGGCTTCTCGCTCAGGCCAGATTCATCAGCGAAGATGATCAGCTTGCGGTTTTCTGCGGCGTTTTTTTACCGCGGTCCAGGTCTGATCGCGGAACTCGGTGACCTTTTCCGCATCCTGTTGGCGTGCGCGTTTGGCCGGACGCTGACAGCTCCAACCCATCTCGCGCAAGAGGACCCAGGTCCGCGTGGTACTCGGAACCTTCCTCCTGGTAACCTTGGCGATAACGGCAGCTACCCGGCGCAGCGTCCACAGATCGTTGCGATAGCCGTTCTTCACCGGCCCCTTCAGCAGTGCCGCTTCGACCCGGGTACGTTCGGACGTCGTCAGCGCCGTTTTGCGACCAGGCTTGCCCTTGCTGGCAATCGCCTTGGCTCCGCCATCACGACGGGCCGCAACCCACTTACTCACCGCTTGGCGCCTGACCCCCAGTTGCCGTGATACCTCGGACTGCGATGCACCAGCATCCAACAAAGCCAACCCCTGCCTGCGGCGCGCTTCCATCAAGGCGTGGTCGCGCTTTCCGGTCAGACGAGGAGTCGAGCGGCGTTGCTTGGCTGGCATGGCAGAACGTATTCTACACTGACGGTATGTCAACCTATATAGGAAAACTCAGTAATACCCCAGAGGGCCATGGGGTGGTCATCCAGCGTCTGCAGCAGCTGGACGTG
>CAYNXT010000266.1:0-2235 GCA_964401235.1 uncultured Planctomycetales bacterium | reverse complement strand
GGCCCATCGCCCACGAGCCCCTCGAGCGCCAGCAACATCTGTTCACCTTCAAGCGCTATACCTACCATCGGGCGTTGGTCACCAACTTGGCGTTGACCCCCGAAGCGATCTACCGCTGCTACTGCGACCGCGCCTTCCAGGAGCTCCTCCTGCGCGAGTTCAAGCACGCGTATCAGTTGGCCGCCATCCCCACCAAGAGCTTCTGGGCCAATGCGGCCTACCTGGAGCTGATCCTGTGGGCCTACGACCTGGTCCTGGCCTTCCAGAGGCTGTGCCTCCCCACCGAAGTCCAGCACTGGAACATCGCGACCCTGCGCCGCGAACTGTGGTGGCTGCCCGCCGAGTGGGTGCATCGGGGCAATCGCAACTACCTCAGGATTCCGGCCAAGTACCCGCATCCCGAGTTGCTGGAGCGCATTCAACGTGCAGCCTCCAGGGTCAAGCCGCTTCTCTGACCCGATTTGCAAATCCATGCTGGTAATGTCTCGTCGAGCACGCATGAAAAACTGTCCTTCTTAACCGTTATTCAGGACGTCTTTGCCCTATTGCTTGGCTTTTCCAAAACTAGCGCGACGTATTCCACGTGGTCTCCAACATGGCCATGGGCCTGCGCCGAATGCCGAAACACTTGCCAGTCTTCCCGAGTCATACCAGCTAGCAGAGGGTTGAGCTTGACCAGCAACGCCCGTCCCAAACGAGTGGCTCCCAATTCGCCTACTGTTAGGAAGAGAAACTTCACCGGTACAGTCACGCGCCGACTCCAGTCTCGTAAAATTAACGGTCGGAAGCCTGCCAAGCGGGCCGCCTGTAGATACTCCGTGCGCGTCCAGAAATCCTGAAATTTCCAGATATCGCGCACTAGCACTGTCAACTCGTCGTTCCGTATCATCCGATCCGCCTCACTCTTCCACATGAAGTCGACGATTACAAAGCGACCCCCGTCACGCAGAACCCGATATGCTTCTCGGATAAACTGTCCGCGATCCGGAAAATGAAACGCCGCCTCCAGACAAAGTACTTTATCAAATGATTGGTCAGGAAAACGAAGGTTCATGGCGTCGTCAACAAGAAATTTCAGACCATTTGTGTTCGCAAACAATACCTGTGCCACTTGGACGTTTTCCGGCAACAGGTCAACTGCTTTGACGCGAGCTCTCGGATAGAGATTTGCGATGATATAGGAGCCCTTCCCTCGACCGCAAGCGACATCCAGTACCTGTTCACCGCGTTGGATGTCGAGTAGATGTGCCGCCTGCCTTACCAACATTGTCTGGGCCTCTGGTAGCATGACCGTAGCCTTGGAGAGCAACGAACTAACCAAAAGGTTAAGGGCACTGAAAGGCGCTGGAAAGTTAAAATAGCCCATGTTGTTCAGCAGGCCCCAGCCGAAAGAACGCAAAAGCCGATACGTAACCGTGCAACCATCATAGGCCGATCCGATGACGTCGGTCGGCTCTTCCCATCGTTCCCGAACCGATATACGTCCAAGGCTTGTCTCGAAAGGATCTTCTGTTAACCACTGGCGTATGCGGTTTCGGACTGTAGATTTAGAGTCTGAAAATGTCACACCCGCCTGATACTTCGGCTCAGTGGCCCTCTCAACAGAGTTACTCAGCCCAGACCATGCCACCATACCTTGAATTTCAGGCAGCCATACCTCGTGCCCCGGTTGTCGAAAGACGCAGCGGATTTTCTGGCCCGTCTCTAAAGGTACCTGCACGGTAAGGCGTATGCCGCCCTCGCTAATATCCTCACTGCAAGTCCGTCGAGCCACGGTCTTCGACTCTCCTGACAGCCAATAGTGGACTTCAACCCGTGCCTTCATGCGAGAAAAACCACGCCGCTCCCTGAACGTCTGATCCATCCGCTTCCTCAGCAGCCTCGACGTTTCTGCCGAACCGCTGAATGCATCGGCAGCTAGGCTTCCTCTGATGATGACAACCGCGATGGAGAAGATGACCTCCGGCTCGGTGGAGAAACAGCCACGTCACCAGTCCTTCTCTCACCTGGGCTCAGGAGTTCGTGGCGTAACGCCGTCTGCTTGACCGTCGTGATGAGTTTGGCGAAGGTGCGGCGTTGGTCGACGTATTGGATGCCGAGCTGCTCGATGGCCTGCTTGTCCTCCGCCTCGAGGTTCAACCCGTAGACGATGACTTCTTTGGGCCGGTACGGCGACTCGACGATGCGGGAGGCGAGCTGGCCGCAGGGGATCTGATACAGCGAGTCGAAGTTAAT
>CAYNXT010000265.1:0-2247 GCA_964401235.1 uncultured Planctomycetales bacterium | reverse complement strand
TAAACGGCTGCACCGCGCCCATCATCCGCACGTGGCCCATGTAGTGGATGGAGCGGGTCCCGTTCAGCGGACGAAACGCGCAGTCAAAGACGGGCAGGTGCTCGGGCTTGAGGCCCGGGGCGCCCTCGATCGTTTCCTTTTCATTGATGTATTTCAGAATCGCGTCGATCTCGGCGCCATCGTAGCCCAGTTTCGTCAGCGCCTTCGGCACCGTCTGGTTGACGATCTTGAGCATACCGCCGCCCACCAGCCGCTTGTACTTCACGAGCGCGATGTCCGGCTCGATGCCGGTCGTGTCGCAGTCCATCAAGAACGCGATGGTGTTGTGGCTGATGAACCCGTTCGCAATGTAGGTGGTATTCTCAGGCACTGAGAGGTCGTACGTGGGCTGGACACCGCCGTCTTCGTTAGCAGCCACCCGATCGTAAAAGAACTGCAATGCATGAGCCAGTCGTGGATCCTGCGTCTCCTCGTAGAGCTGAAGCGCTCGTAAGCGCGGAATCCCACCGCGTCTGCGGACAGACATGAGAACTGCGTCGTGGTGTGGGCTTGTGGCTGGCGCGAGTTCTGCGAGCACCTCATCAGAGAGGTAGACATAGTCCCGCTTTCCGCTCAGAGGGCCCGTCTGGATGATCAGCGCCTCGGCTTTTCTCCGACCTATGAAACCGATCTCATGGAGGAATGGCTCGTTATAGCTCCTATCGCGCATGCGCAGGACGTGGATCTCTGCCGCACCCCACCCAGATCGGTCAATCTTCTTACTTGTCGGATAGCCAAGTGTCAACAACAGCGTCGCCACCTCGCGAGCAAACTCAAGCTGCGCCGTGGTAAGCGACGGAACACCAAAAATGACGGACCCGTCAGCTTCAAACAGTCCACGGAGGAACGCACGGTACGCGGCAGCGTTATTCGTCGCCAAGATCGCATCTGGGATATGGGGGTGATACCCCTTCCCCGCGTGATTGGGAGAGGCTGAGGGGACCTGCTTTGCAAACCCGCACGCCTCCCACCACATAGCGAGCGCTACGGAATGCACGGCGACCTCTGCGTACCCTTCCCGCTGTGTTACATGGGCCTCTGCGCGGAAGAGCGTGCGACCCAACTGTCGCAGACGCTCCACCACATCTTCATCGCCTGCCGTCACGCAAAAGCGCAAGCCTTTGCTGTGCAAGCTCCCATCACCCATGAAGTAGCCGACCAACTCCGCCAGTTCAGGGGTCACGGTGCGGGGCACCTGGATCTCTGGGTTGCTTGCCCAGTACGGCTCACCCAACGGTGGAAGCATGATGGAACGCGGCTCACCAATGAGTGTGTTCATTGCGAGCGGGACCACGTCATCTGGGGTGAGAGCCTCGAGTCGCTTCCAGACCCACGCCCCAGTAGTCGAATCAACCACTTTGATGCGGTGGTGCGGCGTCCCACAAATTTCGTGACCGGCTTCTGTGCGGATTCGTCGAGTCGGGGCAGGACCGTTGATGTAGAACCTACTTGCTCCCCGCTGCCCTTGATCCGTCATGACCCGAAATGACACGTCCTGCCACTGGGCGCCCTTGACATTTCCGAGTCGGCTCAGCCGCATCAGTCCTTTGTCGGTCCCAACCAAGGAATTGCCGGCAAGACAACCGGTCGGCGCGATGACCGTCACCTGGGAGTTCCGGATGCCGTGCTGCTCCCCGAGCTTGATGGATTCATCCCACGCCCGCGCGGCCGCCGCCAACAGCGGCTGCGGGACCAGGCGGTGGTTGATCTTGTCGACCTGGGCGCGGTGCTTGCGCAGCACGCGGATCTGCGGCTCGCGGTTGAGCGCAAAGCCGGCGTAGGGGCCCAGCGCCTGTGCGATCTGCCCGGAGACCTCGTACGCGTGGCCGCACATCAGCGCGGTGATCGCCCCAGCCCAGGCGCGTCCTTCTTCCGAATCATAGGCGATCCCCTGCGACATCAAGAGGGCCCCGAGGTCGGCGTAGCCGAGGCCCAGCTCGCGGTAGTCTCTGGCGTTGCGGGTGATCTTCTCTGTTGGATAAGAGGCATTGTCCACCACGATGTCCTGGGCGATGATCATGATGCGCACCGCGTACTTGAACTGCTCGATGAGGAAGTTGCCCTCATCGTCGAGAAATTTGAGAAGGTTAATGCTACTCAAGTTGCACGCGCTGTTGTCTAAGTGCATATATTCGGCACAGGGGTTGGACGCATTGATGCGGCCGGTGTTGGGGCAGGTGTGCCAGTCGTTGACCGTCGTGTCAAACT
>CAYNXT010000264.1:0-2252 GCA_964401235.1 uncultured Planctomycetales bacterium | reverse complement strand
CCCCAAGGTCCTCGATGAATTTTGCGCCGGGGGTGACCTGCTCGGCGTTGACGCCCAACTGTTCGACAATGATGTCCTTCACTTTTTCTTCAATCGATTTTTCGGCCATAGATGTATTCCTTTCAGTGAGAGGCGCGTTTAAGCCTCATGCTGCAACCGTTGTCAACGGCATATTCACCTTTTTTCAGGTCTGCCCACGCGAGCCGATCCATTGGTTTTGAATAAGCGGGAAAACATCGAGACGAGTCAAGATTCGAATCAAGGCTTTTGAGATGTTCGGAGCAAGGCATGGAGAGGGTGACTTCGGCCAGGGAGGGTGCTTGATGGGAACATGGGATGTCAAAGACCAAATGCAACGGCCTCGGACGGAGACGGATCCCTAATCCTCGCGTAATTGGGGTGGGCTGACCGGGTGTTGTGGCTGGTCGCTCGAAAAAAGCGCCTTTTCTTCATTTTTTTCTTGCATTTATTATAGATATATTGTCTATTACATTTATGCCAACACGCCTCCCCCTTCTGAAAAAAACTCCCTTCGCCCTCGACCCCCGCCCCTTGAATGAGATGAGCAGCCCCCACGCGGGATTGCTGGTCAGTTCCCGAGTGTTACGCTCGCTGGGATTGGCCGGGATGGTCGCGGCCAACCTGCAACTCAAGAAACGGCTCCGGGGCTTCACCGAGGCCCAGATGATTGAGTCGCTGGTTTTACTCCAGACTGTGGGCGGCGAATGTCCGGAGGACCTCCATTTACTGGGGGGCGATGCGTGCTTGACGCGGGGGTTGGGATACGCGCCACCGAAGGCGACTGCCGCGCGGGAGTTTCTGGAACGCTTTCATGACGAAGAGCTGGAGGGGTTGCGACCCCAGCGCGAAGCCCAGAAGAGTTGGATTTTGCCGCCGAGCGGAGCGTTGCAAGGTTTGGGGCAGGTGCAAGCGGGACAGATGCGGCGGATCAGCGCCCTGTACACTCAATCCGGTCAGTCTCAACGAATTGCCACGGTGGATCAGGATGCCACGATCATCGAGAGTCACAAGCAGGCGGCCTTGGCACATTATGAGGGCGGGCGTGGGTATCAACCGATGGTGGCGGTGTGGGCGGAGGCGGATCTGGTGCTGGCCGATGAGTTTCGCGACGGGAATGTGCCGGCGCGGCAGGCGCCGCTGACTTGCGCGCAAGCGGCGTTTGGGGCACTGCCGGCGACGGTGACCCGGCGCTATTTCCGTGGGGATTCGGCTTGTCATGAAAACGACTTGCTCAACTGGCTCAAACATCCGGATCGCCAGCAGGAGTCGGGCGGCCGCATTGGTTTCTGCGTGAGTGCGGTGATGAGCGTGGAGTTGGCCAAGGCGGTGGTGCAGGTGCGGGAAAAAGACTGGCAGACCTTTGCCACCGAAGCCGATGGCACGCGGCGGCAATGGGCGGAGGTGGATTTTGTGCCGGGAGAACGCAGCGAGAAGAAAGATTCCCAGCCGCTGCGTTATGTGGGTTTGCGTTTGTTGAAGCCCCAGCGGGTGTTGTTTGCCGATGGCAGTGATCGGCACCACCATGCGGTGGTGACCAATCTGGATTGGGCGGGCGCGCGGCTGCTGCAATGGCATCGGGAGAAGGCCGGAACCATCGAGCATGTGCATGATGAAGTGAAAAACGCGCTCGGCGGCGGGCATATGCCCAGCCAACACGTGGCCGTCAATGCCGCGTGGTTTCGGCTGGCCTTGATCGCCTACAACCTGGCCAGCGCCATCAAGGGGCTGTGTCTGAATGAAACGGAGCGCACGGCGCGATTCAAACGCTATCGACTCCTGTTGGTGCATGTGGCTGGCCGGATGAGCCGCTTTCAATGCAAACTGCGGCTGCGTTTCTGCGCCAGCGTGGAAACCATCCGGCGTGTCCAGCGGGTTTGGGAGGTCTTCGAGTTGCCGACCCAAGCCACTGCCTTCCGGTAGCGGCGGCACCGAGAGAGCCGCACCCCATCGAGCAACCGGCGGCAACCGACCGGAATGGAGAGCTTTTGTCAGCGGTCAAAAAAACGGTCAAAAACGCGAAAACCGGAGGGTGCCTGCGCGGAAAAATCACGGCCTGAGACTGGCACCAGCGATTCCAAGCCGCCTCCAACCGGTTCCACCGGCCGCAAATACCCTTACGCGAGGATTTGGGGCATGCTCCTGATCCTCGCGTAAACGGTCTCCACAGAGCAAAACTGTTCGCGACACTCCGTCGATGGGCTTTTGCTCTCAAACGCGCCCTTACGCGAGGA
>CAYNXT010000263.1:0-2276 GCA_964401235.1 uncultured Planctomycetales bacterium | reverse complement strand
AGATCAAGGCAACTTCACTCAAGCCATCTCCGACTACACCAAGGCCATTGAACTGGATCCTGCATTTGCTAAAGCCTACCATGGGCGCGGCGTCGCCCGCGCGCAATCAGGCGATATGCCAGGCGCTCTGGCAGATTTTACTCAAGCGCTCACACTCGATCCTGCGTTTGCTAGAGCGTACCTGAATCGAGGTCGAGCCCTTCTGCAGCTCGGTGATGTGGCAGCGGCCGTGCCGGATTTGAACAAAGCCATTGAGCTGGATCCTAAAGAGACCACCGCGTACATCGATCGGGGGGATGCGCGGCGCCAGCAAGCCGATCTTGCGGGTGCCCTGGCGGATTATAGCGCAGCCATTACACGCGATCCCTATGCGGGAGATGCCTTCGCCGGGCGAGGCGCAACACGACTGGCCCAAGGCGAACCAGAGCAAGCCATCGAAGATTTTCGCGCACAGCTCGCACTTCGCCATGAGCCGGCATCCGCCCACCGTGGCCTGGGCAACGCTTTTGAGCAGCTCGAGGACCCTGATCGAGCCATTGAGGCGTATACACAAGCCCTACTCCTTGAGCCTCAGGAGGTTCGCACGTATCTGAGCCGTGCCGGCATGTGGATGGAGCGAGGAAGTCCTCAAGCTGCGCTCGCAGACTACACCAAGGCGATTGAGCTAGATCCGCGTGATCATGGAAGTTATCTCAATCGAGCCGAGGCCAAGCGTCAGATAGGCGATATTGTTGGAGCCATTGCTGACTACACCGAAGCGCTGAAGCTCATTGGGGATGAGGCCGATGAGGACACCTGGCTTGTCTATGCGAGCCGGGCGGAGTTGCGGCGCCAGCAGGGTGATAGAGAAGGCGCACTGGCGGATTACACCAAGACGATCGAGCTAAATCCTAAGGAAGCGGAAGCCTATGCCAACCGGGCGAACCTCTACTGGGAGCAGCAACAGCTTGATCGCGCGATTGAAGATTGCACGCAGGTCATTGTGTTGCAGCCGGACAACGCCGCCGCCTATTTTAACCGGGGGCTAGCTCGGTATGAGCAGGGGGATTTATCAGGCGCGATCGAGGATAATTCGAAGGCGATCGAATTAGCACCGATTTATACCGAAGCGTATCTCAATCGGGCTGCGGCCCGCGAGCGCATTGGCGATCTGGCTGGCGCGATTGCAGACCTGGAACAGGCGAAGCAGCGCGCCGGCGAGGCGCTACAATCTCAGCTTCATGACACACTTCGACTACTGCACCAGCGATTAGCGGTTACTCAGAAGCAGGGCTGAATCAGGTATACTTCGTATGCGAGGAACACATGCCAACGTTATCGAAAATATGGGTCCTGATGGGAGTGATTGTCTTGATGCTGCAGGCCGCGGGATGCAGCGAAACGGTCACCCACCTGAAAGCACAGGGAGTAGAGTTTGACTCCGGCAAAGTGGTGCGAATCTATCGATTTTAGGACGCGGCTCGCCACTGAGGGTCATGGCGGGTTTCAAAAGCGTCAATGGCGGCCTCATGCGCAAGCGTGAGGCCGATTTCATCTAAGCCGTGGATGAGCCGTTCCTTGACCGCCGGATCGATCTCAAAGTGAAACGAAATCTCCTCCGACAGGTGCAGCGTAACGCGTTGGTGCTCCAGAGTGATGGTAGCTTCCAGGCCAGGGAAACGGTCCACCATTTGAAAGACCTCTTCCACTTCAGCTTCTGAGAGTTCGACCGCCAACAGCGCGTTCTTCGCGCAGTTGTTCCGAAAGATATCCGCAAAGCCAGGCACATGCGTGCCGCCCCGATCCTGCCACGGTGCAATCACCGCGCGGAACCCATCCTGCTGAATCGCCCAGACCGCATGTTCTCGGCTTGAGCCGCAGCCGAAATTATTGCGCGCGACCAGGATCGACGCCCCTTTGAATCGCGGCGCATTGAGTAAAAACTCAGGGTTCGGCGAGCCGTCAGGCAGATAGCGCCAATCATGAAACAGGTGCGGGCCGAATCCAGTTCGTGCAATCGATTTCAAAAACTGCTTCGGGATGATTTGATCCGTGTCCACATTCGCCCGGTCGAGCGTGGCGAGCAGGCCCCGGTGTGATCTGAAAGGTACCATCATAGGTCTAGCGGATAGCGGTCAGCGTAGAGCGTATAGGACGACAACTTTCTATACGCTCTACGCTCTACGCTAAACGCTGTCTCTCCAGTTTCTGATGTCTACAAAATGGCCGGCGATGGCCGTCGCGGCTGCCATGTGAGGGCTCACTAGGTGGGTGCGTCCGCCCTTACCTTGCCGTCC
>CAYNXT010000262.1:0-2279 GCA_964401235.1 uncultured Planctomycetales bacterium | reverse complement strand
CTCATGCACTGGCAGATCCAAAAAGGCGGGGGATTTCACTATTGGAAGGCGGAGCAGCAGGGTAAAGCGCTCTCGGTAGGGGTGGTCATTGGCGTTGATCCTATTCTTTATCTAGCGGCCGTCGCGCCGCTGCCCGAAGGCATTGACGAACTGGCTTTTGCCGGGTTTCTTAAGGGTCAGCGCGTGCCGCTGGTGTATGGAAAAACCAAGACCACCGCAGTTCCCGCCAATGCGGAGATCGTGCTAGAAGGCATTGTGCCGCCGGATGAGCGCATGCCGGAGGGGCCTTTCGGCGATCATTTCGGCCACTACTCTCACCCAACGCCATTTCCCGTGATGTGGATACAAACCATGACGCGCCGCGCGGCACCGGTGTATCTCTCCGCCGTCGTCGGCAAGCCGCCGCAAGAAGACCGTTACATTGGCGATGCGGTCCAAGAGATGCTGCTGCCGATGATCCGGCTCATCCATCCTGAGGTGCGGGATATTTGGGCCTACTACGAGGCTGGATTTCACAGCCTGGCCGTTGCATCGGTCTATCAGCGCTTCGGCAAAGAAGGCATGAAGGCGGCACTGGGTTTGCTTGGCACCGGTCAGATGGCGCTGACTAAGTGCATCGTGCTGGTGGATTCGGATGTCAATGCCAGGGATTTCAATGCCATGTTGCGCGCCATCCGCGATCACTTTGATCCGTCGCAGGACTTTCTCTTGCTTCCCGGAGTGCCTTTTGATACGCTGGATTTTACGAGTTTTACCCTCAATCTAGGCAGCAAAATGGTGCTGGACGCGACGAGAAGTGGCGTGCCAACACCGCGTCACCCGGCAACAGTTGCCGAGAGCCAGGTGAAGGCTCTCCATCCAAGAATTCGGGCCGCCCGTTTGGTCGAAGGCGCGCTCTTGGTTGTCCAAGTCAGCGGGGAAGGGCGTGAAGTGATTCATGCGCTTGTTCAAGTTCCGGCGCTCTCAGGCGTGAAGCTCATTGCCGCGGTCAGCGAGGATGTGAATCTTGAAGATCGCGAGAGCCTCTTATGGGGCATCTTCACGCGATTCGATCCGGCCCGCGATATCATGTTCACCGAAGCGAAGCTGAACGACGCCTGGCCGGTCTATCGCGGCTGCTTGGGCATCGATGCGACCTTTAAGAACGGCTATCCCGATCCGGTCGTGATGGATCCTGCAGTGATCAAACAAGTCGAAAGTAGATGGCATCAGTACTGGACCGCGTAGCGCAAAAAGTTCAAGCTCAGGAGCGTTTGACTCGGGAAGACGCGATCGAGCTGTTCAAAACCAACGACATCATCCGGCTGGGCCGGTTGGCCGATCAACTCAAGCGCGCGCGATGGAGCGATCGCGCGCATTTCGTCATCAACCGCCAGATCAACCCCTCTAATGTCTGCGTGCTCTCCTGCCGCTTCTGCGACTTTGCCACTAAGCGCGGCCGTCCCAATGCCTACGAAATGACGATTCGGGAAATGCTCGAGCGCTGCAATGCCGAGTTACATGAGGTGCATATCGTCGCTGGGTTGCATCCGGATTGGAAATGGGAGTATTACCTGGAAATGTTCCGGGCTATTAAGACCAATTTTCCGCAGATTCAGATTAAGGCTTGGACGGCCGTGGAAATCGACTACTTCTCAAAGAAGTTTCGGCTCAGCGTCGAAGAGGTCTTGCGTCAGTTCCAGGAGGTCGGATTAGCGGCACTGCCCGGAGGCGGGGCAGAGGTGTTCTCCGAGCGGGTGCGCAAGGCCTTGTTCCCGTTTAAGCTGGGCGCGCCGCGCTGGCTCCAGATTCATCGCATCGCGCACCGAATGGGCATTCCCACCAACTCCACGCTGCTCTACGGCCACATGGAAACGCCCGAAGAGCGTGTGGACCATATGCTCAAGCTGCGCGCGCTGCAGGATGACACCGACGGTTTCATGAGTTTTATCCCCCTGGCCTACCAGCCAGGAAAAACCAAGGTGGTTGCGCGCCAAGCCAGCGCCATCGAAGACCTCAAGACTATCGCCATTGCGCGGTTGCTGCTTGATAACTTTCCGCATATCAAAGCGTACTGGGTGACCATGGGCGAAGAAATCGCCTCGGTCGCCCTGCACTGCGGTGCCGATGATATTGACGGCACCATTGGGGAGGAGCGCATCATGCACGCGGCCGATGCGGCCTCGCCCGTCAGCCTCACCCGCGGCCGGTTGGTGGAATTGATCAAGGAGGCCGGCTGCTCGCCGGTTGAACGGGATGCCCTCTACCGCACCATCCAAGTCTACGACGACCACGCGCAT
>CAYNXT010000261.1:0-2325 GCA_964401235.1 uncultured Planctomycetales bacterium | reverse complement strand
GGCATGGTCCTCGTTGAGAAAGACACCGGGCGGCGTTGGGTCTTCGACACGCCACGCGGTCGCTTCACCGTATCGTCGAAGCTGATGAATCCGGTCTGGCGACGACCTGACTGGGCCTTTGTCGAGGAGGGCGTCCCAGTGCCCGAGAATCCGGCCGCACGTCTTGAGTACGGAAGTCTCGGGGAGTACGCACTGTACCTGGGCCAGGGCTACATGATCCATGGAACGCTCTACGAGCGGTTGCTCGGACGCAGCGTGACCCATGGTTGCATCAGATTGGGGCGCGACGACCTCCGGGCGGTCTACAGGCTTGCGCCTGTCGGCACGCCTGTTTTCATCTACTGAGGAGCAGCTGTGTCCACGACGCTCACGTTTTCAAGGTTTAGAGGCGTCTTCGTCACGATCGTGATGATTGTCGGCGGCACGCCATCGCTCGGTGACCAGGTAAACGAACGAACGAAGGTCTTGGGCAACGAGGCTCGCACGCTGTGGAAAGAAAACGAGAGTCTCAAGAAGCAGTACGAGCTCGCTTCGGGTGATTCGTTTTACTTGCTGGTTGATCCGTACGACGCCAAGATGACGCTCGCGTACAGAGGCGTCGTGCTTCGTCGATATTCGATCCGTGAAGTCCGGCTGGCCGACCTGCGGATCGCGTGCGTTGGATCGAACATCCGGCGTCAATGGACTGGAATCATTTGGTCAGACGGTTCTCTGGATCCACAACGACCGTCGGATCGTGTTGTGCTCCCGGTGTCGGACGCTCGTGTGGCGAGCGAGCCTCCACCGCCGCCATCCGACACAATCCCCTCGGTCCCGACAACCTACTTGCTGCGCTACGAGCCGGACCTGGTCGTTGAAATCCAGCGATCGAGTCCCGATCGGGAGGCCGGCTGGAGTGATTGGCTGACCAAAGGACGGATTCACGGCCGTGAGGCCCTGCTCGCGCTCTCACCTTCTGAGCGAAAAGTGATACGACTCCGAATCGTGCTGACGTCTGACGATGCGGACTCCCTCTATCGGTCGTTGCCTCCCAAGACGAAACTGTTGATCGTGGCCGACCGAACGTTCTCACACCTTTCTTATCGAATCCAGTCTGGCGCGAATGGAAGGTTGTGACGATGCCTTCGCTCCGCAAGCCATCGGGAGTCGAAGGGGCGAACGACGACTCACAGGCGATCGAGATCGTTGAAGTACTCGTGGCTCAACTCGGGCTGGCGGGCGTCGTGGGGCTGCTTGCAGAGATCGCCAGTCGACGTTCGGAGGTCTTCCTCCTGGCTGGTGAGGATCTGAAGGCGGCCGTGTGGACACACGACGCGAAGACGTTGGACCGCGCGGCGCGAGCCCTGGACGGGGACTGAAACGGGAGAGTTGTCCTTCGACTCAAACGATAGCCAAAATCGCGCTTCTCCGGCCGCAGCCGCCTGCTGCACGCTTGCGGAGCGGCATGATCCACCCTAAGATGAGCGTCGATGAAAACCGCACCGGGGGACCTGCAGGTCTTTAAGGCGGAGTTTTTCAGGGCGCTTGCCCATCCCGTGAGGATCCGGATCCTGGAGGCCCTCGCGCATGGAGAGTTGTCGGTCGGTGAGATCCAGCGGCAACTTGGTTTGGAGCAATCGCTCGTCTCGCAGCAGTTGTCGCTCCTCCGTGCCAAGAACATCGTGGCGGCACAGAAGGACGGAACGACGGTCCGCTACACGCTGCGTGATCCGTTGCTGGCGGATCTTCTTGACGTCGCCCGCCAGATCTTCAACAGCCATCTCGTCGACACACGGACCCTTTAGCAAGAGTTGCACCGGGAGCGGCGTCGTCACTGACGTGGGCGCTTCGAACTCTTCTGCAACGCTCCGATGCATGGCCGTGGTACGGCCTCATGCAACTAACCCAGGCGGCTCCCCGCTTTCAACTCGGCGCTCCAAGGCGGCAACGCCTGGATCACGTCCCGTCTCCAGACTCGCCCGATCCATTGTGAACCAGTAGAACCCGTAGGGGGCAAGCGTGAGTGAATACGGCGCTGCTCCAATGCGCGGAAACGCCGCGCCACCTAATATTTCGACCGGCTGCATGCCCGCATGAAGACCGAGGAGAAATTGAGCGGACTGCGCGCTTCCAGAGAGGTTCGCCACGACCAGGATGCGCTGGTTCCCGAGTCGACGGATGTACGCCAGTACCTTCTCGTTCCGTTGCTCGACAACCTCGATCTTGCCTTGAGCGAGCATCTTGTGCTGCTTGCGAATGGCGACCAGCCGTCGCATCCAGTTCAGCAGCGAGAATGGCTGTCTCTCCTGGGCCTCAACATTCAAGGCCCGATATCCGAACACCGGG
>CAYNXT010000260.1:0-2326 GCA_964401235.1 uncultured Planctomycetales bacterium | reverse complement strand
GGCGGATGTGCACCGCGTGAGACTCCTGACCGCAGACCACGACTTCGTCCCGCTGCGCGATCTTGGCTTGGACATCACCATCATTGAAACAGAAAGCCGCATTCCGTCGTAACATTAGAGTATCTGGACTGGAGCAAAGCCAAGCGGGTATCGTTGAGAGGGTTCCTGAAGGGCATGAAGACCGGGGAGGTCCGAGAAAAGCGCGACCGCTACTGACCTACAGGGTGAAACTTTTGACGAGCGACGCCGACCTCGCTTCTCTGCCAGGAGTCGTCTATCACAAGAAATGAAGAAACTGCTGAAGCTTCCAAAATTCGCGAACGAAGATGAGGAGCGGGAGTTCTGGGCGAAGGCGGACTTGACCGACTACTTTGAGGTGTCCGATTTTCAGCGTGTCTCCTTCCCTAACCTCAGCCGGTCTTGACGCCAGCTCGAAAAGCTGCTGATACTTTCCGGAATCCATCATAGACCGCATAAGCTGCCCCGATGGCTATCTGACCGATCCAAATCGTCGGTGCCGGTGTAGCTCGACCCAAATCCAGCGCTATTTGGCCAAGGTTTCAGGTCCGTTGCTTGACCGGATTGACCTCCACATTGACGTACCGGCCGTCCCCTTTGACGTGCTGACCCATGCACCCAGCGGAGAGACGTCGGCTCAAATTCGGGCGAGGGTCATCAACGCGCAGGGATGGCGGCACAAGCGAGGACAAAAACACTCCAACGCTCAATTACGTTCGAGGGAGCTAAAGGAGTGCTGTCAGATGAGTGCGGAGGCACTCAATCTGTTGAGGTCGGCAATGCGGGAGTTGACGTTGTCTGCGCGGTCGTACACGAAGATTTTGAAAATCTCACGGACGATTGCGGACTTGGCTGAAGCGAATCAGATCCTCCCGGAACACATCGCGGAAGCGATTCAGTATCGGAGCCTCGACCGTCAACTCTGGCTCTGACGATCTCCTGAACTTGCTCCCGCTACTTCCTCAGCCAGCCTAAGCACTGCTCGCAACCGTTCCCAATGCCTCCGGGTCGGCCTCAGGTTCCGCTTCTCCCAATTGATGACAGTCTCAGGAACCACGCCAATACGCTGGGCGAGTTCTTTGACCATCATGTGCCGATCCATACGGGCTTTACGGATGCGTCCGCCAAGCGTCTTCGGGTCCTTCGGATACTTGGGGTCGAGCTTAACCAGGTCAATTTCGATCTCAAAAGTGTAGAGCAAGGGCGAACTCCCTTGCTGCATGTCGCTATCGTCCATTCGTCCAGGCCTCTGTTCCGCTGGAGCAGGTTAATAATCGACGCCGGGCTGGGCTTTGATGCCCGCACGATAGGGGTGCTTGATCTCCCGCATCTCAGTGACGAGATCGGCCATCTCGATCAGTTGAGGCGGAGCGTCGCGGCCCGTAATCACGACATGCGTCCGAGAAGGCTTTCGCTTGAGGCCTTCGAGGACTTCTTCAACGGAGAGGAAGTTATACTTGATCACGTAGCTCAGCTCATCGAAGACGACAATCTGGTAGCGCTCATCAGCCAACACCTCAAGACATTTGGCCCACGCCGCTCTGGCGCTGGCCACATCTTGATCAAAGCTCTTCGTGATCCACGTGAATCCGTCACCCAGGGAGAAGAAATCGATGCGCCCAGCTAGCTCCCCGGCCATCGCGGCTTCCCCAGTCTTCCACTTGCCCTTGATAAACTGAACCATCGCCACGCAGTACCGGCGGCCGAGGGAACGGAAGACCAGCCCGAGTGCGGCGGTTGTCTTGCCCTTACCGTCTCCGGTGTAGACAATGATCAATCCCTTGCGCTTGGCAACGGCGGTCTCATTATGTTCTCTTGGAGCCCGATCTTCAGAAGTCCAGGCCATGCTAGCTGAGAGCTTTGGCGTGAGCGGCTGACACCTTGGGGAACAGCTCAGGATGGAACAGCGCTGCCATGAGCCTCAGTCCTTGAACCAGACGAGGGCCTGGACGATGGAACAAGGAAGTCTCCACGGCAAAAACACGTCCCGTCTTGACTGCGCTTAGGTTCGCCCAACCGAAATGTGTGGCAAGAATTGGAAACTCCTTGACTGTGCGAGTTATTGAAAATGAACATGGCATGACAATGATTACCTCAGGGTCATAGTGCAGGATGGCTTCCCAAGTGATCCTGGCTGAATCTTCTCCGATCTTCCCGAGACCGTCGAGCCCGCCGGCCCTAGCGACCATCTCTGGAATCCAGTGTCCGGCGGCCATGAGCGGGTCGAGCCACTCGGCGCACCAGACTCTGGGTTTCATTCGCACCCCACGGATGCGATGCTGGATCGCGAGAATCTCTCGACGCAATT
>CAYNXT010000259.1:0-2343 GCA_964401235.1 uncultured Planctomycetales bacterium | reverse complement strand
GGAAGAGACGAGGTAAATCGTGAGCGAAGCCATGCCCGTGACTTCAGCGGATTCGGCCCCCGACTCCACGCCGGGGCCGCTGCCGGCGCGGATGCTGAATGAGTTCACGTACTGCCCTCGCCTCGCTTACCTGGAATGGGTGCAGGGGGAGTGGGCGGAGAGCGCGGACACGGTCGAAGGGCAGTTCCATCACCGGCGGGTGAATCGCGAGCCGAAGCGCCGCAAGCCAGAACAGTCTGACCAGCAAGAAGCGGCCGAGCCCATTCACGCTCGCTCTGTCTACCTGACATCCGACCGGCTCCAGTTGACGGCGAAGATCGATCTGGTGGAGGGAGAAGGCCGCCGGGTCATGCCCGTGGACTACAAGCGAGGCAAGCGCCCCCACGTCGCGCAAGGCGCATGGGAGCCTGAGCGCGTACAGCTCTGCACCCAGGGATTGATCTTGAGAGAGCACGGGTATGAGTGTGAAGCTGGAGTGCTCTACTTTGCCAGCTCTCGCGAACGGGTGCTGATCGAGTTCGACGACGAGCTGGTGGCGCGAACCCTCCAGCTTGCGGAGGAGATGCGGCAGGTGGTCCGAGGGAACGAAGTTCCGCCTCCGCTGGAGGATAGTCCCAAATGCCCCCGTTGCTCGCTGGTGGGGATCTGCCTTCCGGATGAAATCAGGTTCCTGCGCCGCGCAGAGGGTGAAGGACCTTCCCCGCGCCCCCTGTTTCCGGCCAGCGATGATGCGTTGCCATTCTACGTTCAGCATCAGGGCGCCAGGATCCATAAGGACGGCGAAGTGCTCCGGGCCTTTGATGGGGATGAGCTGCTGGCTGAGGCCCGTCTCCGAGAGATCTCCCAGTTGGCGCTTTTCGGAGGAGTCCAGGCCAGCACCGCCGTTATTCAGGAGCTTTGTCGCCGCGGGATCCCGATCTGCTACCTCTCTCACGGAGGCTGGTTCTACGGAATCACCCATGGAATGCCCCACAAAAACGTGGAGCTCAGACGGCGCCAGTATGCCGTGGCCGGCGACCCTGCCCGCTCCCTGGTCTTGGCCCGTCGCTTCGTCCAGGCCAAGGTTGTCAACAGCCGCACGCTACTGCGCCGGAACCACCCTTCTCCGCCTCAGGAAGTCCTCCAGAGCTTGAAGGATGACGTCCGCCGGGCAGGGAATGCTGACCGGCTCGACACGCTTCTGGGCGTTGAAGGAACAGCAGCCAGCCGGTATTTCGCCCACTTCGCTGGCTTGTTGAAGCCTTCGAATGAAAACGCGGGAGCATTTGACTTTCAGGGCCGGAATCGCCGGCCGCCGCGAGACCCGGTCAATGCTCTGCTTTCTTTCGCCTATGCCATGCTGACGCGAGAGTTTGCCGTAACACTGCTCAGCGTTGGATTCGACCCGTATCTCGGGTTCTTTCATCAACCCCGGTATGGCCGGCCGGCCCTGGCCCTGGACTTGATGGAGGAGTTTCGTCCGTTGCTCGCCGACTCGGTAGTGCTGACCGTTATCAATAATGGGGAGATAGGTCCGGAGGATTTTGTCTCGGGCATGGGGTCTGTGGCACTAACGCCTGGGGGCCGGACCCGGTTTCTGCAGGCGTACGAGCGGCGTGTGAGCCAGGAGATTACGCATCCGGTATTTGGATACCGCATCAGCTATCGCCGGGTGCTGGAGGTGCAGGCGCGGCTTCTTGCGCGTCACCTGATGGGGGAGATTCCCGAGTATCCCTTCTTCGTCACGCGATGAAGAATGAGGAGGCTCTATCTCGTCGCTTATGATATCTGTGACCCCAAGCGGCTCAGGAAAGTGTTCAAAACCATGCGCGGATTTGGCGAGCACTTGCAGTTCTCGGTCTTTCAATGCGACCTGACCCCGATGGCGCGGGTGGAGATGCGGGCTGAGCTGGAAGAGATCATCAATCATGAGGAGGATAAGGTCTTGATCATCGACCTGGGCCTTACCGAAGCCCGTCCGGTGAAGAGCATCGAAGCTTTGGGCCGCCAGGTGAAGCCGGTTAGACGCGGACCTGTCATCGCGTGATGGCACTGCCGGAATGGACGCGAGCGCTGCGATGGTGAAGTTTCCCCCTGGAGTGCTCGCAGAAACATAAGCCCGTGCTTCGCAAAGGGTTTCAGGGAGTGCACGAGTGACATGAAGAAGATACCGGCAATGAACGGCATCGAAAAAGGGTATCTATCGCAGATACAAGCCCAAAGCTTTGACCTCAATGGCAAACCTTTGGGGTCTATTTCCACGGCCCTCGGGCCGTGGCCCAATTGAAGCAGCTCTACGCCCTTCTGGACCGCCGTGGTCACGCCAAATTTCCACGGCCCTCGGGCCGTGGCCCAATTGAAGCG
>CAYNXT010000258.1:0-2346 GCA_964401235.1 uncultured Planctomycetales bacterium | reverse complement strand
CCCAAACGCCCCCACCAGCCTCGTGACGCAGTCGGACTTGCCATGGGGGATCGCGACCCCCTGCCCGATCCCCGTGGAACCCAGCGACTCGCGTTTCAGGAGGATCTGGACGAGCTTGCCGACATCCTTCTCCTTAATGGCCCCGGATTTTACCAAGAGCTCAGCGAGCTCCCGGATGACGGCTTCTTTGTTGTCTTGCGCTTTCAGCTCCACGCTGACGGCGCGCTCATCCAGAAACGACATGATGTTCATGCGTCGTACCTCATTGAGACTCCTGTTGGTATGATAGTGGAGCGGGAGACGGGATTTGAACCCGCGACCCTCACGTTGGCAACGTGATGCTCTACCCCTGAGCTACTCCCGCGTCGCGACTAAAGTTACACAAGGGTCGCTCCATAGCATGTGGTGGGCATGGAGGGATTTGAACCCCCAACCCTTTCGGGACAGCCTCCTAAGGGCTGCGCGTCTGCCAGTTCCGCCACATGCCCGACACGACTCATGTATGTGTATCAAGTGGGCCGCGCGGGAGTTGAACCCGCAACCGTGGCGTTAAGAGCGCCCTGCTCTACCAGTTGAGCTAACGGCCCAAGAATGGTGTCACAATAGCTCTCGATCCAACTACGAATCTTCCATAACAAATTCGTATCACAAATGCTGATCCTGATCGTCCCGTGATACAGGATATTCTTCCGGTGACCAGTCCCTTCTTTCTTGACATAGCTCTTGCCAAATTGTGAAAGAGGCAATCCTGTTACATGACTCCAAAATGTCTTCATCGACATCTCGTCTTGACCTGAATGGAGATGTAGATAGGCTTTGAATTTCTTTTCAGGAATCCCGCAGCACTCTCGGAACCATTTCATGACGAACGCGACAAGTCGCGCATCAGAATTTGAGACTCCAACGACTTTAGTTTTATTCCCCTCCGCCCAGTACAACATCAGTCCAGTAAGCCACAGCGCATTCTTCTGGAGCTCAGCGACTTCAATACGAGCCTTCGCTTTGATCGCCTCGATTTCGGTGGCTCTACGGCGCTGCGTGCTCTTTGGGCCCAACAACCAATTTCGATATCTCTCCCGATAGAGTTTATCAAGGCGATCGAGCTGTTCGCTGGTCAACTCAATGTGCTTGCACCATTGACTCACGGTGCTCTTGGCTAATGAAAATGGGATCTGCTGCAATATTTCTCGATAGCTGAAGCCTTGCCGACGCAACGACTGCACCAGTTCCTTCCGCTCCCACCGCTTCGGCAGCGTGGAATCATAGACGAGCCATGCCCCTTCCAGGGCATTGGACAAGAACCCTTCCATTCAACTCCTGCCCTTGGTTGTGAAGCGCGCCCGGCAGGATTCGAACCTGCTGCCTCTTGGTTCGAAGCCAAGCGCTCTATCCGATTGAGCTACGGGCGCTTCCGCAAGGTCGAGCAGATGATTGTAACACGCAAGGAACATGCCGACAAGCCAGCCAGCCGACGGGTGTTGCAGCCAGCCGACGGGTGGGTAGTGCGTCAGTTTGGATAAAAATAGTTAGGAAGACCGGCGACGTTTCTTAAGACGGGCATTTTCATCTACTACGGAGAGAAACCGAGATGTGGCTATTAAAAGAGCTATTATCACTAGGAGTAGTATGGTCTCTAATCCGAGCCGTGGAACTGATTCCACGAATTGCCAGAAGATGGGATACCATTTCTCAATTAAAAAGCCCAAAAGTATTCCAGCAACAAAGGAACAACCTTGTTGGGGCAATCTTATTGGGTTATATCTGCGCCAGAATTTCACGATGGGGTTCGCCATAACAGTCCTAGCCTATTCTCTTGAAGCCATTAGCAATATAGACGCCAGCCCAATAGATACCCCAAACGCAGATGAGAATAGGCAGTACATAGAACCCCACCACAACGCCAAATAGTTCGCGTTGGAATAATCCAATACCAAGTCCACCGAGGACGGTTGGAACTGTCAAGACTATGCCTAACCGGAAAAATCCACGTCGGAAGTTCATCGTTTCACCAAGTCCAGCACATCCTCTAGCTCCCACAGTTTGTTCGTCACGCCTGCCGCCATCGCGGGAGTCATCCTTAACGTCTTGTGAACCCGCACAAAGTTATAGTGCATGAAGTAGAGGCTAACCGCGTGTACGTGATTCTCCACCGACGAGTGAGTTATACCCCGCGGCTGAGACGGTGTGGGTCGAGCAAGCGCTTGGCCACTTTCGAGTCGAGCAGGCGGTGCTTGATGACGAGCTCCAGGGCTGATTGACCGCTCTTCAGCGATTCTTTGGCCACTCGCGCAGCGTTGAGGTAGCCGATGTGGGGGTTGAGGGCCGTCACGAGGGCGAGGCTGCGGT
>CAYNXT010000257.1:0-2346 GCA_964401235.1 uncultured Planctomycetales bacterium | reverse complement strand
CGCTCATTATGATGGATGAGTACCGTTTTGCCCGATTTCAAGTGGAGAAGTCGAAAGGGAAGGTTGTTGGGCATTGTTACAATGCCCCCTATAGGATTTATGTCGCGATTCGACGGAACTGATTGGCCTTCTTGATGAGGCGGGGATCGGGCCACTGTCGTCTATCAGGAGGCAAATGGACCTTTCCGAGCGCAGCTTTGAACCCTTCAAGTCCACCGTCTAAGTTGAGCGTGACCAGTGAAGATTCCCTCTCAGGATTGACTCGCATCGTATAGCTACCGTCGAGGTAGATCAGGGCGTTATCGAACGCCCTGTGAAATGTCGGGGATAGTGCAAGCCCATTACATACATGATCGATACTACCTGGTGCACCGACTGGAAGGATATGGGCAGCATCAACTAGACGCAGCTGAAGCCGTGTCACGGCGCAGCGATTGCTGTAGGCCCCCAAGACCTGTTGCCGAAAGTTTGCGTCTCTGGACATGCGACGGACTGTCTGGACAATTCGTTGCCGCGGTGCTGCCAGCGCATCAAGGTCTACCGGTTTGATGGGCTCAAGAGACGACGCCTTTTTCAGCAGCGTAAATGTGCCCGCGTCGCGCCCGTACTGGTGAAGATGTTCGGCAGTGTAGGCGTAGGTCAAGAATTGATCGGGTCGAATCGCCACAGCAATTTCGTTGTTATCTTTTCGATCAAAAGCCAAACCGTCTTGAAGCGCCTGGCGGATCGCCGTGATGTCAATTTGCACTGAGGGCGACCCTTTGGTAAATGTCCTGTGCCGCCTCAGATCAAAACCGGCAAACATTTTCAGACTTGGCTCGTACCCGATGAGGACGGTAGGACCATCGGGGTTCAACGGAAGCGGCGGAGAAACCGACGTCATCTGAATACGATACTCATTCTTCAGCTGAGGACGGCCCCCAGGTGTCAGCGTCCAGGCGTAGACCCACAAGGATTGCGTCTCTCCGGTAGACTTCGAAACCACAAATTGCCGAGGATGGGTACGTGCGGAAGAAACCAGCAACCCGGCGGCACCGGACTCTTGAAGTGCTTCGAGGATTGCTTCAACCAGATGTTCAGGTGGAAGGGCGCTCACTGACTAGCTCCACTGTAGCTGCATCTGATGAGACGCTCGTGTGGTGGCTTTGGGTGGTTTCTTGCTCTTGTTGGTGCGTCGCGGTCGTGCCTTTCCGCCATCGGCGGGCAGTGGATCAGGGTCATTCCCATTCCAGAGCGCTGATGGGTGATAGGCCTTGTAGAAAATGTCGTTAGAATTTCTTTTACTTCGGAGGGAGGCGGGTATCCCCGCCCTCTTGAATCTCGCTAGGCCTCCTTTAAGGTAATCCTCAACGAGATCAACGCACAGCCATCGACGTCTTAGCCTCTCGGCCACCTCCCCCGTCACACAGCTTCCTGCGAAGGGATCGACAACCAAGTCCCCAGGATCAGTTAGCATGCGGATGAAGTATTCCGGTAGCTCAGCAGGAAACCTCGCAGGGTGCGCGTCAAGCTTGTGTTCTTTGCAATAGCGGAGATAGTACGAGTTACTTTCGGTATTCGGAATGGCGATCAGGTTTGGAGGAATAGAAGCGCCGTTGTCGACCGCGAATTGCTCGCTGATGTCATGGCCGCTCGGACGCAGTTTAGCCCGATAGCCGTTTTTCAACAGGTCCTTCATGGCTTCGCTATAGGGGGCCGGCACCCGACGATTGCTGGCTCGTGGCCAGGGCGTCGGGGATAGCCACCAGACACAGTTCACCGCATCCTTGACCCGAATGCGTCTCACCGTCACCCACTCAGCGGGCGTTGGAAGCCTCGAGGGATTCCACCAGAAGAATTCTTGTGCCAGATGAAATCCCATTTCCCGGCACAGCATAATGAGAAGCTCGTAGTGATAAAGGCTGCGTGTAGGCTGCCCGGGGATCCATGCACCACCGATGTCGATGACTAACGACCCGGTACTTTTGAGCACCCGGTGAAACGCCTTGCCAAAGGGCCGAAACCAATCGATATACTTGTCAGCATCGACATTCCCGTAGGTCTTCTTGCGCACTAAACCAAAGGGTGGGCTTGTCACAATAAGGTCCACGGACCCCGGCTTCACTTGGCCTTCCAAGACTTGTCGGGAATCACCGAGGTAAATCGATCCTGCCTTGGTTTTGTGAAATACCCTCGGTTCAATTCCATTGCTCGCTTCAGGCATCTCTATCTCACCCTCTTCCGATGGTTAGGGCATCCTGAAAAGAGAAACAAATCGCCCTTGGATCGTGCATGCCTGTACAAAAAACGGCTTGAGGGCGCGGTTGCGCGGCTCAAGCCGAATGCGGTCTTTCTCTTTGTAGAAAT
>CAYNXT010000256.1:0-2357 GCA_964401235.1 uncultured Planctomycetales bacterium | reverse complement strand
CCCCGGGTTCTCACCGGGTTCCCTGTTAGGCCCTCACGGGCACCAGTGCGTAAATTGTGGCTTTACTCTAAAACCTCCAAGTCCCTTAGTCAAGGGAAAAACCGATGTTCCATAGTCAACCTGTATTCGTTCCCGCCAGAGAATATCTTGGAGCCTCCCGAAACCCCGGATCTGTTTTCCGCCATCAGCTCCCTGTAGGGACCCCCATTCCGGATCGCATTTCGCATGAGGCTCCCCGCCACCACCTGCTCCACCCTGGCATGGTGGGCCCCCATTTATGTTCTTTCGACTTCTCGATTAACCTGATCTACCTGCTTGGTCTGACTGTGGATCCCACCCTGCTACCTTGGTCTGCGATGAGCAAGAACCTCGGTGGCTTGCCAGCACCTCTTTATCGACTTCCATCTCAACACCTATGCAGAAATTGGGGTTCGGAGTTTTCTACACGGGGGAGGCAAGGAAACCACCTGCCAAACATTCTTGGTGCCCCAGCGATGAACCACGGCGTACATAAACGCCTTGCGCCCCCGGTTTCGCGTCTCCCGGCCTGCGCAGGGAACATGGTGGCAAGGCGGGCAAGGGGAGAGGAGGGGGCCTCACCACAAGGGCGTCAAAGGAGTTTTCGATGCAGGCTAATGGCTGGGCCTCGCTTACAGTGAAGGAGTGATTGACGTTACGGTTATTCACTTGGAAAACTGCGAAGCGCTTGGCTGGGGGCTTCCCTCCGCGAGGCTTAGGTACGGCGCAAGTTTCACCCAGGTGTGCCGACCGACAATGCCGTCCACCTTGAGTCCATTGGCCTGCTGGAATTGTTTGATCGCCTCATGGGTCTGCGGTCCGATCTTGCCGTCGATGGGGCCTTGATAGAAGCCGGCGTTCTTCAACGCCTGTTGGATCTCCTTCTTGGAGTGCTGTCCCGATACGGCGACGGGGGACGTGGCGGCGGTTGAAGGCTTCGCCGCGGCTGGCGCCGTCGGCACGGATGCCGGCAGCGGTTCAGCCGGCCAAGCGGTCGTGCGGGCTTCTTGGACGCTGACACGCTCAAGTTGCGTGACCCGTTGATCGAGCAGGCCCACCTCAGCTCTCAGCCGTCTGATTTCCTGGAACGCGCTGGGCCCGGCACAGCCAGCCAGGCTCATCGCGGAAAAACCAGCGACCATTACACGATGCACATGCATGGCATCTCACCCCCTTTCAGCCGAGGCGTGCTACCTCGTCATTGGTAGATTTCCACGAAACATAAAATACGCCGCCGCCGCGAGATCAAAGAAGGTGTACCAGTCGTCACTGCCAGATTTGAACTCAAGCGCCTTGGCATACCTTTCCAGCACCTCTCGATCTTGGGGAGGAGCCAGCAGGCCGCGTTCCATCCGGCTCAGATTGCCCGGGTCAAGCTTGTGCTTGAGGCAGAACTCCCGAAGGGTCCGGCTGAGCGCCTGCCGGTTGGCCTTGAAGAGCGCTCCGAACGCTGGCAGGGTTTTCATGGTCACCCCGTCTCCAGAGGCAAATAGAAGGCAAATCTGTTCTGAAAGTCCAACTACAAACAGCTTGGCGCTTTTGGAAGAAACACGGCAGGGGCGTTCAATGCTGCTCTGGCGTAAGTGGGGCAGAGATGGGCTTGCCTTTTCTCTCAGATACGAGTAAAATTGCTCATGTAAGTGAGTAAGATATGACACCCCAGAGACCTATGTATCAACGAGACATCACGCACACCATCAGTCGGCGACTCCAAGAGCCGCGACGGTTTGTGCAGGTAATCACCGGCCCGCGCCAAGTCGGCAAGACCACCGCCATCCAGCAGGTCTTGGCGGATCTCAACATTCCCGCGCATTATGCGGCCGCGGATCTACCCGCCCCGCCCGCCACCGAGTGGATCGCGCAGCAGTGGGAGCTGGCAAGGATGCGCTGCCAGGCTCACGCGCCTGCGGTCTTGGTGCTGGATGAAGTGCAGCGCATCTCTCACTGGTCCCTGGAGGTCAAGCGGCTCTGGGATGAAGATGCGCGGCGTAAGCTGCCCCTGCATGTCGTGATCCTCGGCTCCTCGGCGCTGCTGGTCCACCGCGGACTCGAGGACAGCCTGGCGGGGCGCTTCGAGGTCATCCGGTGCCCTCAGTGGTCCTGGACGGAGTGCCGGGACGCGTTCGGCTGGTCGCTGGATCAGTACGTGTACTTCGGCGGCTATCCGGGCGCGGCACCGCTGATCAGTGAGGAGCCCCGCTGGCGCCAGTATGTCAGGGATTCCCTGATCGAAACCGCCCTCTCGAAAGACATCCTCTTGCTCAACCGCGTGGATAAGCCCGCGTTGCTCCGCCAGCTCTTCGTGCTCGCCTGCGAGTACGGCGGGCAGGTGCTGTCGT
>CAYNXT010000255.1:0-2366 GCA_964401235.1 uncultured Planctomycetales bacterium | reverse complement strand
TACGACGCCTCCATCGACGGGGAAGCGTACGGCTCGGTCTTCTTCCAGAACGCCAACAACTCCGTGCGGGCCACCGACGAGTTCATGACGCGCGCGCTGGGCGACGAAGAGTGGGACCTCAAGGCGGTGACGACCGGCGAGGTGATGGAGCGCGTCAAGGCGCGCGATCTCTTGCGGCTCATCGCGGAAGCCACCTGGCACTGCGGCGACCCCGGCATGCAGTTTGACACGACGGTCAACGACTGGCACACCTGTCCGCACACCGGCCGCATCAACGCGAGCAACCCGTGTAGTGAGTACATGTCGCTCGATAACTCGGCCTGTAACCTCGCCTCCATCAACCTGCTCAAGTTTCTCGATGAGGAAGGCAACTTTTTGATCGAACAATTCAAGTACGCGGTGCGTATTCTCGTCGTCGCGCAGGATATCATCGTCGATAATTCTTCGTATCCGACTCCAAAGATTGAGCGCACGGCCCATGATTATCGGCAGCTCGGCCTTGGTTACGCCAACCTGGGAGCGTTACTAATGTCGCTCGGAATTGCCTATGACTCCGAGGAGGGAAGAGCGTGGGCCGGAGCCATTACCGCCCTGATGTGCGGCCACGCCTACGAAGTCTCCGGCCGGATCGCGCAAGAGCAAGGGCCGTATGCGGGGTTTGCGCTCAACCGCGAGCCGCAGATCCGCGTGTTGCGCAAGCATCGCGCGCAGGTCGACAAGATTAACCATCGTTTAGTCCCGCAGCCGTTGCTGACGGCTGCCGTCCGCGCGTGGGATGAGTCCATCAAACTTGGAGAACAATTTGGTATTCGCAACTCCCAGGTGACAGTGATCGCACCAACCGGGTGTCTTGTGGGTAGCTCCCTTGTATCAACAGATAAAGGACTCATGAGATTGAGTCGGTTAGGGAACGTGAAGGGTGCGCAATGGCAGGATGTTGCATTTCAGGTGATGACGGATCAGGGATCCCGCACGGCCACACAATTCTACGTCAACGGCTTGGCTGCCACCCGTCGCATTCGAACAGAAGCCGGCTACGAAATTTGCGGAACACCGCACCATCAAATCAAGGTGGTTGATCGGCTCACGAACGAGTGGGTGTGGAAGCGATTCGACCAGTTGGAGGCTAATGACATTATGCCGTTAGCCATGAACAGCATGCTTGGGGAACCGCGTGTGGTGGCATTGCCACCCCTCGGCGAGCCCTACTGGGCAAGCGATCCAGAGATTGCGGCGCCGCGTCACGTGAGCCCGGAACTTGCCGAGTTTATAGGGTATTTTATGGGTGACGGTAGTCTTCACAGTAAAGGACTGAGGTTCTGCGTGACCGCTGGAGACCATGATGTGGTTGAACGCCTGCAATGCTTGAGCCGGGAGCTCTTTCACGCCGAAGCACATCTAGCTGTGCGCACAGGCTACACGGAAGTGGCTGTCCATTCGGTTGCTCTGGCAATGTGGTGGGAGGCTTGTGGATTTGCTAAGTTGTTGCCGGTCGATGCGCCTGAACATACTGGAAAAGGCTATCAACCACACATTCCTGATGCGATCCTCGCGACCAACAACCGAGCAGCTTATCAGGCGTTCTTACGGGGACTGTTTGAGGCAGATGGTTCGGTGACAGTCGGCGTCCCATCGTTCTCAACAGCGCATCGAGAGTTTGCCCGAGAGGTGGCGACGATGCTGCTGGCGCTGGGCTACCCTACGACGGCAAAGCTCGATCAATCTGGCTGGGGGCAGGCAGACGTCCACGGCCTCCGCATTCGAAACGCTAGCTATAACAGCAGTTTTCTTCGAGACGTCGGCTTTATTGGACGAAGAAAAACGGAGGGGTTAAGGATCATCGATGGGCCACTGAGTGGCAAACGCGATTACGTGTTTCTTGCCGAAGACGTGGTGGATGAGCTGGTACCGACGGGCCACCCGAACCATGCAGCGGTCCTGATGTCGATTCGACGGCACGGAGGTGTTCCACGCCAGCGTGTGGCGCAGTTATATGCTGAGACGCAGGATGAGCGGCTTGGTCATGCATTGCAATTCTTCTACGACACAATCGAGAGTAACGAAGATGGGGGTGTGCAGCCCACCTATGATCTTTCTGTGCCAGAGAACGTGACCTATATCGCGAACGGCTTCGTAAGCCACAACACCATCGCCTTTCTGATGGACTGCGACACGACAGGCATTGAGCCGGACATCGCGCTGGTCAAGTACAAACGGCTCGTTGGGGGCGGCATGCTCAAGATCGTCAACCAGACCGTGCCCAAGGCGCTCACGAAGCTCGGCTACGACGGCGCGCAGAGCGACGCTATTCTCAAACACATCAACGAGAAAGACACCATCGAAGGCGCCCCAGGCCTGAAGCCCGA
>CAYNXT010000254.1:0-2374 GCA_964401235.1 uncultured Planctomycetales bacterium | reverse complement strand
TTTCATTGATCTGTGTCGGGTTGATGTTTATGGTGCTCGGGGTGCTGGTGGCGCCTGACAAGGAAGGAGACGTCTGAGATGGTAACAGCGATTGTAATGGGCGTTGTAGCGCTGATAATTCTGGCATGGTTTGAGTGGGAGCAGCACCGCGAGAAGAAAGCGCATCGAACTGGGCGATAAGTTCGCCAACCTCCTCGATCCACCCCGTGAGTATCTCCTCGCTAACTCCTCGTTCAATCCTTACCGTTTGATCCGTGTGGAGCGCTTCTGATACCGGCGGAACCGCAGCCCCGAGCTCTGACCCCCCAGCCCCCAGCCGTGTTTCATCCGAGCCCACAGCCCCTACCTGCCTGCCTTTGGCAGGCGCAGGCAGGCCCACCCCAGAACTACGAACGGTGCTCCTGACTGCGCCGTCTTCGTCATGAGAAATCGGACTCGTGCCAGGGGTAGGTGTGGTGCCCGGCACGGAAGTGGTCGGCTGCTGCAGTTTGCGGATTTCCTTTTTCACAGCGTCGATGCGCTCCTGCGTCACACCCCCAAGCGGCGCACCAGGCTCATGATCCAAAAAGTCCCTCGGACTCTGTGCATTGGCGCGCAGCGGCGCCAAAAGGCCTGCCAATAGTAACGTGATAACAGCCAATCTGGAAATTGGGGACAGCCACCGAGTTCTAGCCTCTTCAGCCTTCGGCCTTGAGCCTTCAACCCATTGTGCTGTTTCAGTCTTCACCGTACCGTCTTCACCACGAGAAATCAGTGACTGTCCCCGATTTTCCTGGGTTGTCATGACGGCGCCGCGCTCTCCTCCGGTTCTGGGGGTTGCGGCTGTCGACGCTGCAGTTGAAGGCGTTTCTTGGGCGGACAAGAACCGGCTATTGACGAACACCGACCCGGCGATGACCATGGCCAACATGGTGGCAACGGCCAATCGCCTTCCGATCCAACTTGCGCCGTGCCATTGAGCTGTCAGTTCGGCTCGCTGCCCTTCGAACCATGCGCGTAGTTCGCCAACTAATTGGCCGACATACTGCCGGGTATCGTTGCGGCGCTCTTGCGGACTTCGCTGAGCGCGCTGTTGCCAGCTCCTCAGACTTTCCTGAGCGCTGGTGAGTTGCGCTTGAACTGTTTGCAGCGTCTCATTGCCTTGTCTGGTCATCTGCTGCAATTGCTCAACCGTCACCGTGGTGAAATCCAATCCTGGTAAAAGATGCAACGCGCCACTGCGCTCGGCTTGCTGCCGTTGGACTTGAATCGGTGTAGGCTGTGATTTGATGTACATCAAGAGCACGACCGCTTGAAGCTGCTGGGCGAGTTTGTCAGATGCCTTGCTTAATTCGGCCTCTTTGACGGTCCAGTAGGCGACACGTTCGTGCTCTGTTCGATCGCCACCGCTTAATAGGTAGACGGCCATGAGCAATCCGAAGACAACCGCTACCGCCAGACCCACGCCGACAACATGCGCTCCACCCGCCATAGCGGTTAACCCTGCGGCAAACGACCCGAACGCCAAGCCCTGTGCAGCCACTCGCGTAGTTTGCATCCACCAGAAGGGCCAGCTACCACTTTCAACACTTTCCATGCGCGGAATGGTGCGAGCCAACCACCAAAATGCCCACAATGCCGCTCCGGCTGCAATGAGCGTTCCGAAGCCTCCCGTGATAAGTCCCACCACTTTGACGAGGGTTGTGACTCCCATACTCATGACCCCACTCATGATGATAGAAGAGGCGGAAGTCGCATATGTGTGAATGATCTGTGGAATCAGTTCAGGAAACAGTGGAGCCAGTAACGAAGCCGCCAGCGCACCGACGGCGATGCCAGGACCCCACGCCGTCTGCGAAGTGTGTTCCCCTCCCTTAATGCTTCGCATCGTATCTTGGGTAATCTTGAGCATTACCCGCGCGCCAAACCACGCCACCAACCCTTCAGCGAAGCCGAGTTGGGAACCCACTAACGCCAAATACTTCACATCACCCCAAGCGATATGTGCATGATCAGTTCTAGGATTGTAGGTCGCTCGATAGAGCTGGTAGGAGTGGGCCGCGGCCGCACCTGCGCCAAGGAGACTTGAGAGCACGGCCGGCAGTGAGGCGGTGGCTCCAAACATGACCGGAGCAAACATGGCCGCTGCACCAGTGACTAGCAGAGCCGGCATGATGATCTTGTCTGCCAACTTAAACTGACGGATATCTTCGTAAGACAGCGGCATAGCCAGCAGTGCAACCCCGGCATACTTCATCACCTCAGGCCAGGTTGTGTCGGGCTGCAGCGCCGCCCCTGCCATGATTAGCACTACGGATAACCAAGACCACTGCTTCATTCGATCCTGCCAATCGCGATCGGTCTGCGCCAACACAGTGGTCAAAGCAAACCCTGC
>CAYNXT010000253.1:0-2375 GCA_964401235.1 uncultured Planctomycetales bacterium | reverse complement strand
GTAAGTAATCAGGCGTTTCAGAGCTAAGGGCGTGAGCTTTTCCACAGCTCGCAAGACCCACCACTCTTTGGCGAGCGAGGTATCCAAATAATGGTTCAAAAAAGCAAATTTATTCATCCACTTTCTTCAGAATAAGTGATGCGTTTGTCCCGTGAGGAGCGAATGCGTTGACGAGCGCTGTTCGCACACTCAGCTGAAGCGGGGCCTTTGGAATGCGCAACCCATTGCATGTAGGATCAACCTGCTGATAGTTCGCCGCAGGAGGAATATTCTCAGTTACTAAACTCCCAAGCACACTTGCCACTTGTAAGCAACCTGAAGCGCTAAAGCATTCGCCGAGGATGGACTTAAGTGGACTCACGACGATGTCTCGCGCATACTGCTGAAATATTTGGTGAATCGCTTGTACTTCCATTGCGTCGCCATCAGGTGTGGAATTGGCTGATGAGCTAATCAGTTGAACATCTTTTAAGCCAACTCCGGCATCATCCAGTGCTTCTTGAATCGCTTTAGCTGCACCCGAACCATGAGGGTTATATCCAAAGACGGCTTGGGTATCAAACTGGCTTCCATAACCAATAATTTATGAATACAGATGACTAGCTCCACTATTTTTGGAAATTTCAAGCGACTCCATCACAATGAACGCTGCTCCTTCGCCTAACAATGCCCCCTTGCGTTGAAAATCGAATGGTGCATATAGAGGTAGTGTTCCATTTTGAGCGGTGGCGAGAAAGCCAAGTTTATAGAACCCTAAAAAAGTCTGAATACAAAGCTCCTCAACTCCACCAATTACCAAGATTCTGGCGCGACCAAGTTGAAGCATATCTAGTCCATAACAGATGGCGTCAAGACTGGCAGTAAATCCCGTTGAAATAGTTGAATTCATCCCTCGAACTCCAAAGCGGATCGAAACTTGACTTGCGGGTGAATTAATAACCGCATTGGGAAAATGGGCGGGGTTGACGTAGCGAGGACCTTCTCGCAGGCCTTCTTTGTCGAACTCGCTAATGGAATGCACGCTGCCCATTGTTGAGCCCAAGACGACGCCGATATCGTTGCGGTTCTCATCGGTGATCTCAAGATGAGCGTCGTCAATTGCCAGCTTCGCTGCAACAAGAGCCAGCAGCGTCGTGCGGTCTAAGTTACGCAGCCCTTTTGAGCCAAGATACCGCTCCGGCTGAAAATTGCTGATCTCGCCTGCGTAATGGCAACGATAGGCCGAGGTGTCAAAGAGGGTGATGCGCTTGATGCCGGAGATACCGGCAGCGCAATGAGCCCAAAACTCCTCTTTCCCAATCCCATTGGGAGCGACAACTCCAACCCCTGTGATCACAATGCGCTGTGGGTCCATAACTCCCTACGTTTTGGCTTCGGTTTTTAGACTATTGCGCAACGCAGTTTGTTTGACGGTCGTAATAAGCTTAGCGAAGGAGCGGCGTTGATCCACATATTGGATCCCGAGCTGTTCCATCGCCTGCTTGTCCGCCGCTTCAAGGTTGAGCCCATAGACAATGACTTCTTTGGGACGGTAGGGTGATTCGACGATGCGGGAGGAGAGTTGGCCGGAGGGGATCTGATACAGCGAGTCGAAGTTGATTAGCACAATATCGGGTTTGAACGACATCAGTTTTTCGAGTGTTTCATTAATCGAGTAGGCGAAGGCGATCTCGTAGTGGCCGCCGCAGCGGCTGCGATCAGCAAAGCAGTCCCGCAAGTATTTTGTGAGGCGATCCTCTTCGTTGGGCAGCACCTCAAGAACAAACAATAACTTGGCCGCTGGGGTCCCCTCTAAGATTTGCGTTTTGGTGACCGTCTTCATCCGTCGCTCGGTAGCCGCCAGCACCTCAATGACCTTCTTCTTGAGCGCATCCAACCCGATCGGCTTGGCAAAGAACGCGTCAACACCCAACGCCTCGGCCGCTTTCTTATTTTCCTCATCATACGCGGTGATCACGAATGTCTTAATGCCTGAATAGTCGCGCTTGATGATTTTCAAGAGCTCAAGCCCATTCATCCCTGGCAGCTTGATGTCGATGAGAGCAAGCGCGGGCTGCTGTTCTTTAATCAGCTTCAAGGCCGCCTCGGCTGACGCCGCGGTCATGAGCTGGTAGCCGCGGTTGCCGAAGAAGCTGCTGAGGGTCTCTAGCATCGTGGTCTCATCGTCAATCACGAGAATTTTCCCTTTGACGATAGCTTGCTGCTCTAAGTAGGCTTCAAAGTCTTCGCAGTCGACGTAGTAGTCCGCCTCGCAGTAGTTGCGGATATACCACGTCCGTTCGGTGCCCACCCATCGGTGCTGGCTGTTCGGCTTGACACGGCAGAGAATCTTACTGAGATCGGACGGGCGTCGGGGAGGGAAAGAGGGTGTTATA
>CAYNXT010000252.1:0-2377 GCA_964401235.1 uncultured Planctomycetales bacterium | reverse complement strand
CATGAAGCGCAAGCACGGCCAGATTCCCATCAAGTATGAGCATCCTCGCCTTGAACCGATCCTGAAGGCGACGTATGCCGTCATTGTCTATCAGGAACAGGTGATGCGCATCGCCAGCGACCTCGCGGGGTTCTCCCTGGCGCAAGCGGATCTGTTGCGCCGCGCGATGGGCAAGAAGATTCCGGAGGTGATGGAGGCGCAGCGCAAGGCGTTTGTAGACGGCTGCAAGAAAGAGGGCATCGGCGAACGGCACGCCAGCCGCATCTTCGATCTCATGGAGCACTTCGCGGGGTATGGCTTCAACCGCAGCCACAGCGCCGCGTATGCATTGATCTCATACCGTACCGCGTATCTGAAGGCAAACTATCCGGTGGAATTCATGACCGCGCTGCTCAGCAGCGAGATGGGCAACACCGATAAGCTGGTCGTCTATCTGGATGAGGCGAAGCGCATGGATCTCGCCATCCTGCCACCGGATGTGAACGAGAGCCAGGCGTTTTTCACGGTGGTCGATGAGACGACGATCCGCTGCGGATTGGGGATCATCAAGAACGTGGGCCTCGCGGCGATTGAGTCGCTCATCCAGGCGCGCGATGCGCGCGGCCTGCCTGCCGCGCCGAGCGGCGCGGCGCAGGCAGGCAGGTTTCGAACAGTCCAGGAGCTGTGCCGGGACGCGGACCTGCGTCTGGTGAACCGCAAGGTCCTGGAAAGCCTCGTCAAAGCCGGCGCGTGCGACAGCCTCGGGCTGCCGCGCGCGGCGCTCTTGGCCAGCTTTGATCAAGCCCTGGAGGAAGCGGCCAGCCTCCAAAAGGACCGCGTGCGCGGCCAGCTGACGTTTTTCGACACCCTGGCCAGCGCAGACGCCGAGACAGGCGCCACCCCCAGCCCGTCGATCACGAACGCCGTGGCGGGCCGATTGCGCGATTGGCCGGAAAGCCAGAAGCTCGCGTTCGAGAAAGCGTTGCTTGGGTTCTACGTCTCCGGGCACCCGCTCGCCCGGCATGAAAAGGCCATGAAGGCCCTCGCCACCACCACCTCGCAACAACTGCTCAACGTGGAGGAGGGGGGCGTCGTGACGATCGGCGGCATGCTCACGAAGATCAAGCGCACCACGACGAAAAAGACCAACGAGCAGATGGCGGTGTGCCTGCTAGAAGATTTGGAGGGCGACGTTGAGGTGCTGGTGTTTCCCAACAGCTTTTCGCAACTGGCACCGCAACTGAAACCGAACGCCGTGGTCTTTGTGGAAGGTCGCATCGCCATCCGCGAAGACCGACCGCGGCTCATCGCTCAACAGATCGTGCCGATTGAACAGGGGCCCAGCAAGCTGGCGCGTTCGATCGAGCTTATCCTGCGCAGCGTCGGCATGGAGAAAGAGCTGCTGGAACAGCTCAAAGCGCTGTTGTCGCGCTTTCCGGGGACGGTGCCGGTCTACCTGAGGCTTGAGCTGCCAGAACACGCTTCGATGCGGCTGAAACTGGCCGAGCACTTCAAGGTTGACCCGAACCAGGAGCTGCTGGACACGTTGGGCCAACTGGTGGGAGAGGAGGCGGTCGTCATCCATCGGCAGCCGCCAACACTGCAGACTAAAGTAGCCCAGGTGTAAACCTGGGCTTGACAGGGGTAGCAGCCTGTGCTACGTTGGTTTCTTCTATGACCCTGACTAAGAAGGAGTTAGTGCTAGCCGTCTCTAAAGAGACCGGTATTACGCAGGTGGATGTCAAGCGGGTGGTCCAGCGGACGCTGGACCATTTGATTGCCAGTTTGAAAGAGGGAAGGACGATCGAGCTTCGCAATTTCGGCGTCTTCAAGGTCCGGCAGCGCGCGCCGCGCCGCGGCCGCAATCCCAAGACCGGCCAGGAAGTGCCCGTGCCGCCCAAGCGGGTGGTGGTATTCAAGCCTGGCCTGCTCATGCGCCAGGACATCAAGTAACCCCTCATTAACCCCTCTCATTGCGAATTGCGAATTGTGAATTTCGAATTTGGAATCCTGCCCAATTCGCAATCCGAAATCCGCAATTCACAATGGACGTGCGTGTTACAATAACGTAATGGCGCTCCAGGCTCTCCGCGGCACGGCCGATGTGCTCCCCGATGATGTGAAACGGTGGGTCGCGGTGGAACACGCCCTTCGGCGTCTGGCGCGGCTGTACGGTTATCAGGAAGTCCGCACCCCCCTTATTGAAGATGGGGCCCTCTTTTCACGGTCCGTCGGGGAGACGACCGACATTGTCCAGAAGGAGATGTTCCGGTTCGAGGACCGCGGCGGTCATGAGATTGTGCTGCGGCCGGAAGGCACGGCCTCCATCGTGCGGGCGTATCTGGAGCACCATCTCCACAAAACGCAGGGATTCGCGAAGCTCTTCTACCTCGGCCCC
>CAYNXT010000251.1:0-2382 GCA_964401235.1 uncultured Planctomycetales bacterium | reverse complement strand
CTCCCACAGGCCCTGAGCCCATTCGAGGTCGACCCCGTGCCGCTCTTTATTAAGCTGGCTTTTCCTGCGGTCGAACTCGAAATGCTCCATCTAGGGGATAGTATAACTGTTATACCACACATAATCAAGTCGCGAATTCGGCTTCGGCTCTTCTGTCTTAAAATCCCGCGATGTGCCGGCGTGTCCCTGCGTGTCCGTCTAACGTTTGGCTGAACGGCGGCGGCTATTGGAACTCCTCACTGGCCGCCGTCCGTTCAAGCCAATGTTATGCGTCAAACTGCGTATTGGTGAATCAGTTCCGACACGAACGTCTGATACGGAATTCCCATCTGCTTGGCTTTCTGCTTAATGCTGTCCAAATCCTGACTATTGACCCGGATATTTAAGACGGCATCCTTTTTGCGCCTGGCTATGGCTTCGGCTATCCGGTCAAATTCAGCCTTTTTCACGGGCCGATATTCACCGCGGACTAATGCCGCTTCGATCGCCTTCTCACTACGACTAAGCTTGATCTTTTTCATGAAAGCTCTCCCTGACGCCATTTCTTCGTGAACTTTCGGCTGGGATAAAGAGTCTTAAGGAATATCTCATCGCCACGCTCCACATAAGGCACGATCCAAATATAGCCATGCAGTTCGAAAAGCAGAACATTCTGATGTGACCTCGCCGGATTCTCCCTTGCGCCCAGTGGCGTTGCTTTAAGAATCTCCTCGAACGAGACGCCCCGCGTGCGTTTCAGTAACTCGCTTTTGCGGGAATCCCACCGAATGGTCATCTGGGATTAGTGTAATACATAAAGTATATACAAGTCAAGGCCCAGGGCTATGGCTGCGCAGACCCTCTTGCGGAGAAAGCTTTCGCAGCCAGGTTTGCGAGAACATCGGACCTCCTCCTCAAAAATCCTTCTTCGCCGTTCCGCCATTTCCTGATCTCGTGCTGTGGTTCCTTTCCCGGCTGGCCGCGTATGAACATAACGAATGGCTGAACGGCGGCGGCTATTGGAACTCCTCACGGGCCGCCGTCCGTTCAAGCCGATGTTATGCGTCAGGCTGCGTACTGGTGAATCAATTCCGAAACGAAAGTTTGATAAGGGATGCCCATTTTTTTCGCCTTCTTCTTAAGGCTCTCCAGATCATGGCTGTTGACCCGGATATTCAGGACCGCATCCTTTCTCCGCCTTGCCAACTCTTCGGCGATGCGATTGAACTCTTCTTGCGAGGCAGGGCGATATTCACCTCTACCTATGGCGCGCTCAATGGCTTGTTCGCTTCGAGTGAGCATGATCTTCTTTTTCATCCCAATTCTCCCCGAATCCATTTCTTGGTGTACATCCGGCTTGGAAAGGCCGTCTTGAGGAAACGATCGTCGCCAGCCCTCACGTAGGGCGCGACCCATATGTATCCGTCGAGTTCGAATAGCATGAGTTTTTGGTGCGAGCGCTTGGGATGCTCGGTTATGCCGATGAATTTGGAGCTGACGATTTACTCAAACGACACGCCCCTCGTCCGCTTAAGCCACTCACTCTTGAGGGGATCCCACCGGATGCTCATCCGCTTATAGTGTAATACACACGTATATACGTGTCAAGGATCAAAACGTACGAGAAAGTCTGGCTGCATTGTGCCTGCTTGCGATCCCACTGGACGCATAACGTGTGAGTATATGGTTCAGTATAGCACAGCCCGCAAAATGTCGCCAGGCGAAAGTCCCCCTGTTGAGCCTGCGTTTTTTGAAAGGCGACAACGGCCAGGAACCGTGATATACCGCCGGCAGGTCGGTATATCACATTTGAGTCGCGGGCACCTCCGGGCCAAGACCTAGGCGGTCCGCAGGGCTCAGGACTCCCCGGCCGCCGCGGTTGAGAACGTGGGTGTAGATCATGGTCGTGCTGACATCCGAGCAATTCCTGGACGGTGCGGATGTCGTAGCCGTCCTCAAGGAGATGGGTGGCAAAGGAGTGCCGCAAGGAGTGGCAGCTCGCAGGCTTGGGGATGCCGGAGCAAATCGTCGCGGCCCTGAACGCTTTCTGTAGGACGGATTCGTGGAGGTGATGCCGGCGCCGCTCTCCGGTCTCTCTGTCGCGATAGTGGCCGGGGGCGGGAAAGGCCCATTGCCAGGCCCACTCCTTCCCGGCGTTGTGGTACTTGAGCCCCAACGCGCCGGGCAAGGCGACGTTCCCCAGACCCGACTCGAGGTCCTCTTGATGCTGGCGCTGGACAATGTCGAGATGCCGCCGGAGCGGCCCCTGGACCACTCCGGGAAACATGGTGTAGCGGTCCTTGCCCCCCTTTCCGGCCCGGACAACGATTTGGTTCTGTGAAAAATCGAGGTCTTTGACACGCAGGCGACAGCATTCGAGCACGCGCAGGCCCGCTCCGTACA
>CAYNXT010000250.1:1893-2389 GCA_964401235.1 uncultured Planctomycetales bacterium | reverse complement strand
ACCGTATCAAGGGTGATCTGACCCATTTGCGCCTCGGTGCTCAAGAGCGCAGCGGCCATGATTTGGCGGACGATAAGGTGCGCCAGGTTGAGATAATGCGCCAGTATGTGCAGCGGCAAGATGCGCTTGAGCGGCAGATGGAAGAGGTGATGCTTGGCCAGTACACGCGCGATGAAATGGCCCAGCTCCGGCAGGCTATGCTGCCAACAGCCCGTGCGCTCTATCCGCAGGCCGACCTCAACCATCCTGAGAATCTCAGCACGGCCGGCCTGCTGCAATCCTTGGCGGTGCTCGCCCTTGGGCGTGGGTGGGTCGATCCGCGCACGCTCGTCGTGAACACGACGGCGCTGAACAGCTTTGTCCAGGTGGTGAACGATATTGAACCGGGTCTGCAAAAGCTCATCGGTCCGATTACACTCGCGCGCGTTGCAAACCATGCGGATGCCCAATATCTTCGCCTGCTGGTGCAAGAGCATGCCGGCAGCCCGGCTCAGGT
>CAYNXT010000250.1:0-1883 GCA_964401235.1 uncultured Planctomycetales bacterium | reverse complement strand
GGCTCAGGTGCAAGCGTATCTTGCTCAAGAGCTCGCGCGGGTGAGTGAACAAATGGTCGTAGGCGATGCGATCTTCCTGGCTGATTTGTTTGTCGAAGACCTGCGCGGTGAGCCGTTGCACGTCGACCTTTCGCGTGGATTGAGCGCTGAGCAGGCCCAGAAGCTCCGGCAGGCCGCGGAGCGCTTTATGGACACGATGAACACACTGGCCGATATGGATGTGACTAAGCGCTTGGCCGCGGTGCTCTCGCGGTTGCACTACAAGCTCTCTGCGGATGCGCCCGTCGAGGTTGATTGGACCCGCGGCGATCTGCGCGGCTTCCTCGTCGCGCTCTCGATTGAGTGGATGGGTGAGTCGCTGCAGCTTCAAAAGCAGGGCAAAGCGCCCTGGTCAGCCGGCGACATGGAAACCCATCTGAAGAATGTCGAGATGGTGCTCACGAAATACTCTCACCTGGTCGAAGCGCTTGAGCCTGGCAAAATCAACTTGGGCGGGAACGCGCTGGATCTGGTGCGCTCATGGGGCCTCATTGCAGCTCGGGTGCGCCAGATGGAAGAGCTGCTGAAGGAGAAAGAGGAGCTGCTCAAGCGAACCCCGCAGCCGAGCCAGCCTCTCACCCCATCACCGACGCCACAGCCTGAAGCTTCAGCGTCTGCCGAGCCTCGCGCTGCTGCTCAGCCGCCACAAGACTCAGTGGTGGCGAGTATCGGTGGCGCGATTCTTGATGGGCTGGCGTGGCTGGTCACGCCCAATGCGACGATGGCGCTTGAGGGGCCAGAGGAATTCAGCGGTGGACTCAAAGCATTGGATGAGGTTCAGCAGCAAGCTACCGCCAACTGGCGCCGCTTAAGCGCAGTTGAAGTGGAGCTCTTCTACCGATTGTTGCAAGGGACGCATCCGTTGTTGCAGGCGCCAGGCTGGGCTGTGGATCCCAACGTGCCGTTTACCGACCGAGCGACGCAGCTCTTTACGAATATGCGCGAGCTCAATGGCCTACGCTACCGTGCCGGCACGCAGTTACTCGCAGAGTTTAAAGCATGGCAAAGTCAGCCTGAGCAACGGCCTCAATGGATTGAATCGGGCGAAGCTGGGACCCAGGAGATTGCGCAGCTCATCGATAACATCGCGCATCAAGATGGTACTGCGGGGCTGATGCACGTCGAGGTGTCGATTCAAGAAGCGTTGTACTACCTGACGGAATACCTCCCAGCTCAGCCGGCTTCTTACACCATGAAGGAGTTGGAAGAGGATGCCAAGGTTGGGATGTTCCTGCAGGCCATCTTCCAGCTGCATCACCACGACCAGCGGCTTGAGATTGCGGATCTTTCCAGCCTGGTGAAGCTCGTGCGAGAGCAGCGGTTCTTCAGGGACCAGGTGGGACGGTTTATGAAGGATGACGGCCTGGTCATCGATCTGGAAACGCAGATGATTAGCCAAGTTGCAGAGGAGCTTGCGGGTCAATCGCTCCTGCTTGATCCTGCTCATCAGCTCAGCCAAGAGGAAGCAACAGCCTTGTCGCAGCTGATTCCCCGCCTGAGCCGGGACCAGCGGTTGGGGTTTGTCATCGATCAGGCGGACCACGGCCACACCGCACAAGACATTCGCACCTGGTTTGACGATGCGCGCAAGGTGCACGAGGCAAAACTCTTAGCCGTCGATCCTGCACAGCTTCCTGATCCACAGGGTCGGCTGCCGCAAATGAGAACCTTTACGCTTCCTGATGGAACGACAGCGCAACAGGCAATGCCTCAACCGATGGATCCTGAGGCGCTGGGGGCAATTATTAAAGATCAGCGAGGAATAGAAACGTCCATCACTCCATCTCAAGAAAAAGGAATGAGAGCAAAGTTTTCGACCAACTATCAGATGGATATTGGGTTTG
>CAYNXT010000249.1:0-2390 GCA_964401235.1 uncultured Planctomycetales bacterium | reverse complement strand
GGGACATCCTGGATGAGGTCATCAAGGATCATCCGGTCCTCCTCAACCGCGCCCCAACGCTGCACCGGCTGGGCATTCAGGCCTTTCAGCCGATCTTGATCGAGGGTAAGGCCATCCGCATTCATCCGCTGGTGTGCACCGCCTTCAACGCCGACTTTGACGGCGATCAAATGGCCGTGCATGTCCCGCTCTCCATTGAGGCGCAGCTCGAAGCCCGGCTGCTCATGATGGCGTCCAATAACCTCTTTTCCCCTGCCAGTGGTAAGCCGATTGTGACTCCCACGCAAGATATCATTCTGGGGTGCTACTATCTCACCAAAGCCCGCGACGACCTTCAAGGAGAAGGACTGCTCTTTAGCGACATTGAAGAAGCCGTCCTCGCCTACCAGGATGAACAGGTCGATTTGCATGCCAAGATCAAATTGCGGTGGGAAGGTCAATTGTATGACACGACCCCGGGTCGGATTCTCTTCAACCTCGTGCTGCCACCTGAAGTGCGGTTAGTGAATGACCTCATTGATAAAGGTCGCTTGAGCAATCTAATTTCCAAGGTGTATCGCGTTTGCGGCCATGCCCGCACTGTGGAATTGCTGGATGCGCTCAAGACGCTAGGCTTTGAATGGGCGACTCGGGCTGGACTCTCGATTGCCGTGTCCGATCTGACCATTCCTCCGGAGAAGGACAAGATTCTTGGGCGCGCCAACAAGGAAGTCGAGCAGGTGGAAAGCCAGTACCGTCGAGGACTCATCACCGAAGGCGAGCGCTACAATAAAATCATCGACATCTGGATGCGCACCACCGAAGAGGTCTCTGATCATGTGATGGAGAACTTCGAGACCTTCAACCCCATCTTCATGATGGCCGATTCCGGCGCTCGTGGTTCGGAGCAGCAAGTCCGCCAGCTGGCCGGGATGCGCGGCCTCATGGCCAAGCCCTCCGGGGACATCATCGAAAGCCCCATCACGGCGAACTTCCGCGAAGGGCTCACGGTGCATGAGTATTTTATTTCGACGCACGGCGCGCGCAAGGGATTGGCTGATACCGCGCTGAAGACGGCCGACTCCGGCTACCTCACCCGCCGGCTGGTGGATGTCGCACAGGAAGTGATCATCACCGAAGTCGATTGCGGCACGCTCAACGGCATCTTGATGATCTCGATTCGCGAAGGGGACGAGGACATCGTGCCCTTGAAGGAGCGCATTGTCGGACGGGTGGTGCTACAGGATGTGGTGAGCGTCGTGACCGACAAGGGGATCGTGCGGGCCGGTGAGGAAGTGACGGAAGAAATTGCAGACGAGATTGAGGCCGAAGGCATTGAGAAAATCCGCATTCGCAGCGTGCTCACGTGCGAGTCAGAGCGAGGCGCGTGCGCCAAATGCTACGGCCGCAACCTGGCGACCGGTTGGGTCGCGGAGCTCGGCGAGGCGGTCGGAGTCATCGCCGCCCAGTCCATCGGCGAGCCGGGCACGCAGCTGACCATGCGCACGTTCCATATTGGTGGCACCGCGCACCGCGCCATCGAACAATCTCAGATCAAGACGAAACACAAGGGGCTGGTGAAATTCCACAACCTCAAAACCGTCAAGACCAAGCCGGATGAATTGCTGGTGCTGAACCGCAACGGCGAACTCTCGATCGTGGATGTCGAAGGGCGCGAATTGGAACGACACCGCATTCCGCAAGGCGCGGCGATCGCCAAAGGCGATGGCGAATCGGTGGCGAAGGATGAGCTGATCGTTCGTTGGGATCCGTATACGACCCCGATTCTCACCGAGTTTGCAGGCACGGTGCGTTTTGAAGACGTACGCGCCGGCGTAACGATGCGCGAGGAGCTCGATGAGGCGACCGGCCTGACCAACCGCGTCATTGTCGAGCACAAAGGCGACTATCACCCGCAGGTCGTCATCGAAACCGAGAAGGGCGAACTGCTGGCTGTGTACGGGTTGCCGATCGGCGCCCACGTGCTCGTCAAAGAAGGCCAGACCATCAAGACCGGGGACATGCTTGCCAAGACCGCCCGGCGCATCAGCCAAACGAAGGATATTACCGGGGGTCTGCCGCGTGTGGCCGAGCTGTTTGAGGCGCGGCGCCCGAAAGACCCGGCGATCATCGCCGAAATTGACGGGATCGTGGATTTCGGCATCGCCAAGAAGGGGCAGCGGCGCATTATCATTAAGAGCGCTTCGGGCATGACGAAGGAGTACCTCATTCCACATGGCAAGCACCTCAATGTCTATAAAGGGGATTATGTGCAGAGTGGTGCGCCCCTGACCGATGGCCCGGTCGTGCCTCAGGACATTCTGCGAGTCTGTGGTGAGCGGGTGCTGCAGGAATATCTGGTCAATGAGATCCAAGAGGTCTACCGTTCGCAGGGTGTCAAAGATCGGAAG
>CAYNXT010000248.1:0-2391 GCA_964401235.1 uncultured Planctomycetales bacterium | reverse complement strand
TCGTCGAGCCGGAGTCGATTGACGCCGTCATCACATCCCCCCCGTACCCGAACGAGAAAGATTACACGCGCACCACTCGTTTGGAATCCGTGTTGCTCGGGTTCATCGCCAGCAAAGCGGACCTCCGGGCCATCAAGAAGGATCTGGTGCGCTCCAACACGAGAAGCGTCTATCAGCAGGACACCGACGACCTGCTGGTGCAACGGCACCCCGAGATCAACCGCATCGCCAAGGCAATAGAGCAGCGCCGGATCGAACTCGGCAAGACATCAGGGTTCGAGCGGATGTACCATCGGGTCGCCAAACTCTACTTCGGGGGGATGGCCCGGCACCTGAGTGATCTGCGGTCGGTACTGCGCCCCGGGGCACAGCTGGCCTACGTCGTCGGTGATCAGGCCTCGTACCTTCGCGTGATGATTCGGACTGGGCATTTGTTGGCTGATATTGCTCGATCGCTTGACTACGAAGTGACCGGTATTAATCTGTTCCGAACACGGCTAGCGACTGCGACGAGAGAGCAGCTTCGAGAGGAGGTCGTCCTGTTGAGATGGCCAGGAAAAAGGCGCGGGCAAAAGTAGCCTCAAGCCGCCGTCAGAACCTTTACTCCTCGATCCTTGAGGGGATCTTCAAGGTCAAGTACCGAGCGGGCGCTCAGCAGGTGGACTTCGAGCGAGAAGACATTGTCCGGCTCGCTGGAAAGCTGGGAGTGCGTCTGCCGAAGAACCTTGGGGACTTGATCTACAGCTTCCGGTACCGCGCCGCGCTGCCTGAGCGCATCGCCAAACAAGCGGGGAAAGGGAAAACCTGGATCATCCGGCCGACTGGTCGAAGCCACTACCGATTCGTGCTGGTGAATGATAAGCCGCTTGTCCCCAACGCAAGCCTCGCGCCGACGAAGGTGCCCGATTCAACGCCCGGCATCGTGGCCAAGTACGCCTTCAGCGATGAGCAGGCGCTGCTGGCCAAGCTGCGGTACAACCGCCTGGTGGACATCTTTACGGGTGTGACCTGCTACTCGCTCCAGAATCACCTCCGCACGACGGCACCAGGCATCGGGCAGGCCGAAACCGATGAGATCTACGTCGGTGTGGATAAGAAGGGCGCCCACTACGTGTTACCCGTTCAGGCGAAGGGGCGAGGAGATCGGTTGAGCATCGTCCAGATCGAGCAGGACTTTGCCGTCTGCGCTCACAAGTTTCCGTCGTTGCTCTGCAGAGGAATCGCGGCGCAGTTCATGGACGATGGCGTCATCGCGTTATTCGAGTTCGGGGAGACTGAAGGCGGCGTTGAAATGACCTCGGAAAAGCACTACAAGCTTGTTCCACCCAATGAGATCACCGAGGCGGATCTGCGCGCGTATCGAGAACGGCTGGCCGAGTGAGTGATGCGGCGGGTCGTGACCATCTACAGTTTTTCATCTGACTTCCGCCAAATCCTGGACCGATGACCACGCCCCCTCGAAATTGTACGACTGGTCACCTCTGAGACAGAACTCTCGGCACACCTCACGTATTCCATCCTGCCTTTGCTTTACCTGGTCTGCGAAGCGCTTAAGCCGGGGGCCAATGAGGGGATCGTTTTCTTCTCAGGCGCCTACCTGCATGAACGAGTCCTGGATCTCACGGCAAGTAGCCTTCCATCGGTTTCTAATCTCACGCTGCCGCCTCTTCGCTGCGGCAATCTGTCTGGCATAGAAGTTCCCGCTCCATCCCGTGATCGACGCTGGTGTTGCCGCAATGATCTCTTGCGCTATCTGCTCCATCTCTCGTTTGTGCAAGGGCACTTGTTTGTCCAGGTATTCGGAGAAATCATCCAGGACACGCTGCGCTCTGACTGTGATAGGTCGTGTCTGCTGCTTGCTCAACCACGTGAGCCACCAACCGCCAACGGGAATCGCGATCACGATCCATAAGACCAGGAATGGTTTCAAGTAGTTTGGAGCAGCCGACCAGAGCTCCATGAGCGGCTGCAGCTTGAACGTCACAACGATCCAACCGACAAGGAGCATGGTTGTGAAGCCCCACAAGGCCAGCAGCCACTTGATAGGGCGTGGCGCTGCAGCCCACAGAGGGAATAAGTGCTTCAAGACGGTTAATATTTCGCCAACCTTTGCCATTAGATGGCGGTCTCACTCATTTTTGTCTTTGCGTCCGGTGACGTAACGTCGGCTGTGCCGGATCGTCCATGATTTCTGCAACCTCATTCAACTGCAGCGAATCGGTTTAGAGGAAAGAAGACGAAGAAAGCCCGCCCCACGAATTTGTCCTCTGGCACGAAACCCCAGAAACGACTGTCATGGCTGACGGCGCTATTGTCTCCCAGCACGACATAAGACTTGGCAGGGATCTGTATGGGCTTTCCGTTCTGGCCGTATTCTCCTTGGTTCAGCCA
>CAYNXT010000247.1:0-2408 GCA_964401235.1 uncultured Planctomycetales bacterium | reverse complement strand
ACAACCCAGAACCCCCAACCAGAGCGCCTGACAGTCTTTTTGATAGGCGCTCTTAGTGTTACAGTTTAATCAGCTTCGCGTCGAGGACGTGGCGCAGTTTCTTGACCTGGTCGAGCACCTTTGGTTGGATATGGTCGTCGATGTTGACGACGGTGATCGCGGTGCCACCCGGTTTATCGCGGCCGTTGCTCATGCCGGCGATATTGATGTTCGATGCGCCCAAGAGGGTGCCCAACTGGCCGATCAGGCCAGGCTTGTCCTCGTTCTTGATAATCAGCATGTGGCCTTCGGGCGCGGCCTCGACAAAATAGCGGTCGATTTTGACGATGCGCGGTTCGCGGCGCGCCGAGAGCGTGCCCTGCAGCACTAAGGTAGAACCATCGCTGCGGACCTCCAGCGCCAAGAGGTTGGCGAACTCCTCCATTCGGCTGGCTTTGGCTTCGACGACTTTCACGCCGCGCTCGGCAGCGATGAGCGAGGCATTCACGTAGTTCACGTTCTCACCCACCATCGGAGCTAGGATGCCTTTTAAGACGGCCAGTGTCACCGGAGAGGTATCATGTCCCGTGACTTCACCCACATAGGTCACCCGCACTTCGGCCACCTGTCCGGTGGAGAGTTGCGAAGCCAGCGAGCCCAGCCGCTCACCCAGAATGATGTAGGGCTGCAGCACCTTGAGCGTCTGCGCATCCACAGAAGGCATGTTCACCGCATTGCGGATGCCCCGCCCCAGCAACGCGTCGGCGACTTGCTTGGCCACCTCGAGTGCGACGTTGAGCTGAGCCTCCTGGGTGGAGGCGCCCAGGTGCGGCACATAGACGACTTGATCGAGTGCCAAGAGCGGATGATCCTTGGGTGGCGGTTCCTGCTCGAAGACATCGAGCGCGGCTCCAGCCACGTGGCCGTCCTTGATTGCTTGCGCGAGGGCCTGTTCATCGATGATGCCGCCACGCGCGCAATTGATGAGCCGAACGCCCTTCTTCATGATCGCAAGCTCATTGGTGCTGATGAGATGGCGGGTTTCCGCCGTCAGCGGCGTGTGCACCGTAATGAAATCGGCCTCCTGATACAGCGTCTTCAGATCGGTCATCTGCACTTCAAGCTGTTGCGCGTGCTCCGTCGAGAGAAACGGATCATGAGCGAGAATTCGCATGCCAAACGCCTGGGCTCGCTTGGCAACTTCGGTGCCGATCTTGCCCATTCCTACTACGCCCAGCGTTTTGCCGAAGAGCTCGGTGCCGACAAACTTTGACCGCTCCCAGTGCCCGCTGCGCAGATGCGCATACGCTTGCGGGATGCGCCGTGCCAGCGCGAGCAGCATGCTGAGGGTATGCTCGGCGGTTGAAATGGTATTGCCGGCGGGCACATTCATGACGATAATCCCGCGTTTGGTAGCCGCCTCGGCATCCACATTGTCGAGCCCGACGCCGGCGCGCCCGATCACTTTGAGCCGTTGGCCCTTCTCGATCACTTCGGCGGTCACCTTCGTCGCGCTGCGGACAATGAGGCCCTCATACGGCCCGATGATCTCGGCCAGCTCCTTGCTGGAGAGTCCGGTCTTCACATCAACCTTCAGGCCGGACTCGGCCTGCAGGATCTTGAGCCCGTCTTCAGAGAGTTGATCGGCCACCAGGACGCTGATCATCCCCCCACCTCATTGCCCAGCCAGAGGCCGGGCTCATGTGGCGTCTGATGGGTAACGGTCCGCCTCCGGCGGACCGAATGAGGTGGGGGGATCATGTGCGGGCTCCTGCCGCAGCTCCGGCTCCCAGAACAGCGCGAGCCGCTTTGGTGCCAACATCCTGGCTGATCTGATACCCAAGTGTGGCGAGGGCTTGCTCAAGCGCGGTCAATCCGGCCAGCACATCATCCGGACTGATATAGCCCATGTGGGCAAAACGGAAAATTTTTCCCGCCATCTCGCCCTGGCCGCCCGCTACCATCACATGCGAGATGTCATACATGAGTTTGGTTAACTGCTTGCCGTCCACTCCTGCCGGGGTATTGATCGCGGTCACCCCGTTGGAGGGCCGTTTGGAAAACAACGTCAGTCCCATCGCCTTGGCACCCGCTCGCGTGGCTTCGGCCATCAGCGCGCAGCGCTGCACCATCGCTGAGGCCCCGCCCTGCTGGCTCACAAGCTTCAGCGCCTCATCCAGCGCAATCACCGTCGGAACCGCGGAAGTAAACGGCGTATCATCGTCCGTCAAGGCCTTCTCATAGAGTTTGAGATTGTAGTAGAAGCGCGGCGTCTTGCTCTGCTTCGACAGCGCCGATGCCTTCTCGCTGAGGCTTAAAAAAGCCAGTCCGGGCGGAAGCATGAGCCCTTTTTGCGAGCCGGTCACGACGACATCCACGCCCCACTCATCGGTGCGGCACTCCTCGGCCAGCAGCCCGCTAATGGCATC
>CAYNXT010000246.1:0-2421 GCA_964401235.1 uncultured Planctomycetales bacterium | reverse complement strand
TTGTATTCCGCCGCGCACAGCGTGGCAACAAGCGAGTCGCTGACGAATGTCACCTGGGACGCTCTTCACGCGAGCCTCACGGATGCCAGAGCAGCCGGCGCGGTGGATCGCTCGACCGGCCGGATGCTCAACAAGCATCTGCGGGATGTGGAGCGTCTCTTTGGGCAGGCACCCATGAATGCCCCACAGGATCGCGAGGTAGAACAAGCGACTCGACTTCCGGGACAGTTACGCACCGAGCGGTGGGAACAGTCGCTTGTCGCGCTTCACACAACCTTTACCGTCGGCGCGTTGGAGACTCTTGCCGGTGCCCCAAGTCTTCAGGGTGGGCGGGATGTCGACTACCAGCTCGAGCGCAGGGATTTGGCATTCGGCCTGCATGCCGATGAGCAAGCTCGAAAAGCTCATCAGAAACTTCAGGAACAGATGGAGCTGCGATGGTGGTGGCAGCGGCAGATCACCGGCCCCTGGCACCGCTCTGAAACAGGAGCCGGCCGTTGGGCCGCGTGGCTTGGAATCGGCAAGCCGAATCGCAAGGTATTGGAGGCGGCGGTGAAAGTGGCCGATCATTTGGTCAAACAGCAGCGAGATCTGCACAGCGCTCGGCAGCTTTTTGAGACATTAGATCCTAGCTCGACGACGAACATGCAGGTCTCCGATGCGGTGATTCGTGGAGCGCTCACAGCCGATCCGGATCTGCTGGATCAGCCAGCCACCTTTTTCAACTTTGTCAGATCGCTCAGAGAGTCAGGAAATCTGAATCTGCGCGCCGATTTGGCTGATGCCTCTGATGTATTGGCCAGGCGGATTGATGAGATTATGCGCCAGCAGGCCGCGGAACAAGCAAGTCGCTCTGGGCTCGGGGCTGTGGGCTCAGTCAGCAACAACGGCTCAGGGCTCAGGGCTCAGGGCTCAGCAGTGCTGACGCTGGAACAAGTTCGCGACCTAGCACCCGACCCTGACACCTTCAGAGGCATGGCCGCGATGCTAGGCCTCGATGCTGAGCACGTGCGTCGAATGGATTCCTATGCCGGGCTGTGGCAGCGGATGCATATGGGCACCTTGCCGGATTTGGAAATGCATGCGCGTTTGGCCAGCGTGCCGCGAGCACCTCCCCATCAGCGCCCGCTGCTTCAGCGCATCGAGGACATCAAGCACGATCTCTTAACCACGGCGCGTGAGCGCGGCGCTGATCCTGCCCAAATTGATGGGCTGCTCGCCGCCCTTGAGTTTGTGAAACAGCCCCTTGATCCGGAAACCCCAGGTTACAAAGACTCCCTCTCGCTCACCGATTTAGTGCGCAAAGTCCGCCGAGCCGTTGCCGAGCCCAAGCCTAAGACCCACCTGAGCGACATTCAAATTCAGCAGATTCTCGTTTTGGCCCAGGTACCGGTGCATAAATTGGACCCTCAGCAGCGCAAAGACGCCTTGCATCGGCTGGTGGGCCCGCAAGTGACGGATGCCAAAGTGGTGCGGCAGATTGAAGAGGTCATGGGGCGCATCCAGAACGCGGCGGAATCCGGCCAAGTGCACCATAAAGATAAGAGCGAAGCGACAAAACAGTTGCGCAAAATCGATCTGCGCGAGCTCACCGCCGAAGAGGTGGCACCCTTCCTGCGACAAGCCGAGTCGTTGGTGGCGTTTGCCATGGCCGGCTCCAACCGGAACGTGCTGCTCCATGTAGAGGCTCGCCTGCGCAAGTTGGGCATCCATCGCAGTGTGAAGGACACGGAGCGCTTGGCCAACGCCTTTGACGCGCTGCGCCATGCGATCGATCCGCAGCGCGCCCGCCCAGCGCCTTTCTCCCCAACCCTCGTGGTGAATACCGCTCAAGTCTACCAGGTGCGTTCGGAAGACCTTCTGGCCGTCAGCGTGGCCATGCCAACCATGGGTCTTTATCAGGACTTTACCCAGGCTGTTCTGCAGTGGAAGCGAGACCAAGAGCGAGATCGGCGAGAGCGAGACCGAGCTCTAAATCCGTTTACCAGTCTTCAAGCCGCCACCGAGCTGACCCCGAATGGGATTAGCGACGCGGATGAAGGAGGGCTCCAAGGCACGTGGTTTGAACACGGAGTCGACGCGGTGATGGAAGGCCTTGCGACCAGCCCGATGGCGGCCTTTGTGCGCAGCCACGAGGCCGGCGCGCGATTTGCCATGACGATCATCAAGACCATGCTGCCGTTGGTCGCCTTCTTGATCGCAGGACCGCTGCTAGGTCTGGTCTCAAGCTTCTTCGTGGGTGGCATAGAGAAATGGCTCGAGCGTCAGTTGCGGCTTCCACTGAAGGCCAAGACCGTTTCCTGGGTGTTGGTGCTACCTGGCATTGTGAGCGTGGTGTTGATGGGTGACGTGAGCGGTTACCTTGGTTCATTGGGAGGGATGTTGCAGGGAGTGGCCCATCAGGCAAACGACGTATGGGTG
>CAYNXT010000245.1:0-2423 GCA_964401235.1 uncultured Planctomycetales bacterium | reverse complement strand
TCCAGGAACCCAGGTGAGCTACCAGAGCATGGGCATTCTTCTGGCGGCGGAGATCGTGGAGCGCGTCTCGGGCCGCTCGTTTCCGGACTTCCTCCGCGACGAAGTGTTTCGGCCTCTGGAGATGCGGGACAGTTCGCTGGGTCTTGGCGGGCGCAAGCCGGAGGACACGATGCAACTGCAGCATGATGCGCCGACGGATTGGGCGCAGAACAGCGCCTACTGGCGCAACCTGGGGGCGCCTTGGGGCGGAGCGCACTCGACGGCGGCGGACGTGAACCGCTGCGTGAATTACTTCCTGCATCCCGATTCTTCAGTCCTGAAACTGGCCACCGCCGCCGCGATGCTTACAAATCAGACCCAGGGGCTCAACCGGCCCTGGGGCATCGGGTGGTCGATGGGGAGCGGATTTGGAAACCATTCCTCGGGGCGCACCTGTGGCCATAGCGGTTCCAGCGGCACGCTCATGTGGCTCGATCCCGAGAAGGATTTGAGTCTCGTCCTGCTGACCACTTTGCCCGCGCGTTACTCCCGGCAGACGGTGTTGGACCCCGTGTCGGACCTGGTGTCGGCAACTGATTAGCCTAGCCTCAGAGTTCCTGATCCCGGGGAAAAAGCGTTGAGCTTTCCTGATACGACCGGAGCGATTTCCGCTACGTAAGTTGTTGGAAACCCGCTTCGTCATTTCAAAATGGTCTCACGTCAAATCCGAGGCCGGCTGCATTTGTGCGGTGGGATCAGGAAGTCTGAGCCTGGCTATTTCTCCGCTGTAGCTGCGTGCGCTTGCGGGCGGCTTGCGGACGCCGCTGCCTCAATGCCGCAAGCTAAGCCGGAACGATTCAGTTGAAAATGGGGAGCGCGCCCGCCTGGCACGGGGACAGGACATGGGTGACAAAAAGAGGACAGGACATGGGTGACACTTTCTGTTTTTCTTTTGGGCCTTTCTGCGGCCATGCCGTGGAAAATACAGTCGTTAATCAAGGTGCGTCAGCGCTTGGTCGAAGCGGTGCTGGCCCGATCTCAATCGCTTCGAAAACTCTGTCGGCGTTTTGGCATCAGTCGCAAGACCGCTTACAAATGGCTGGGACGGTTTCGTCGTCACGGTCTGGCGGGCTTGGGCGATCAGCCGCGGCGACCGCGCCACTCGCCCAATCGTTTGTCGGGACGTTGGGTTGGTGCCCTCCAGCATGGGCGCCGCCGACGGCCTCACTGGGGAGCCAAGAAGATTCACCAAGCCCTGCGGCGCGAGCATCCGTCGCAGCGGGTGCCCTGCGTGAGAACGATCCAGCGCTGGCTCCAGCGCCTGGGTTGGATTGCTCGGCGGCCACGGCGGGCGCGCCGAGGACCCAGACTAGCCCATCCGGGATTGACCGCCGCCCGGCGTCCCAACCAAGTGTGGACGGTGGATTTCAAAGGATGGTTCCGTACCCGCGACGGCGTGCGCCAGGAACCGCTGACCGTGCGCGATTTGTTCAGCCGCTAGGGGCTGTGTTTGCGCCTGTTGGCCAATCAAGAGGATGGACCGGTGCGCCGAGTGATGGGCCGGTTGTTTCGCCAACGAGGTCTGCCCGAGGCCATCCGCATCGACAATGGCTCGCCCTTTGGCGGCACCGGAGCCTTGGGGCTGTCCCGCTTGACGGTGTGGTGGCTGCGGCTGGGCATTCGCGTCGAGTTTATCCGGCCAGCCCGTCCGGGCGACAATGCCGGACACGAACAGTATCACGGCTGCTATCAACGGGAAGTCGTGGCGGCGGGGGCGCCCGATCGCCCAGCGATGCAGCGGCGCTCGTCGCGGTGGCTCCACCACTACAATCACCAGCGCCCTCACGAAGCGTTGGAACAACGAACGCCCGCCGAGGTCTATCGACCCAACCGCCGCCCCTATCCGGAGCTCTTGCGCCCCTTGCGCTATCCTCGATCCTGGGAAGTCCGGCGCGTGCGCAATCGCGGTCATATCAAATGGCGTGGCCGACTCCGGTTCATCGGGCGGGCGTTCGTGGGCCAGACCCTGGGTCTCAAATCGACGGGAGTTCACCAGTGGGAAGTTTATCTGGGCCGACAGCTCATTGGCCAACTGCATCATCAGGACTCCGGCGGTCTGCGCCCGGCTCGTTGGCTCCACCCCAAACTGCTCAAACTCTAAAAGTGTCACCCATGTCCTGTCCTCTTTTTGTCACCCATGTCCTGTCCCCGTGCCAGGCGGCTGCACTCCCCATTCATCTCCATTGGATCGTTCCGGCTAAGGCATGCGGCTACAGCAGCAACCTAAAGGTTGCGGCTACGGCTTCTCAAGCACCGTGCGGCAGATGAAATCCACGAGCAGCTTCTGATAGTGTGCCCCTGACAAGCCATGCTTCATCTCCGGATAAAACATCACCTCGAACTCCTTCTCGGCCTTCTGGAGCGCATCGACCAATTGCGTGGCG
>CAYNXT010000244.1:0-2451 GCA_964401235.1 uncultured Planctomycetales bacterium | reverse complement strand
ACCCCACTGAGTCAGCGTCAGGCGGTGTTGCGCCGTACCGTAGCCCTTGTGCTCAAAAAATGGGGTCACACAAAAAATGGGGTCAGGTCTTGCATTCACACATTTTCAAGTCGACGCGTTGCTCAGGCGTTCCTCACCCTCGCGTAACCAGCGACTCACCGTCGCGTAGTGGACGCCCAGATGGTCGGCAATCTCCCGCATCCGATAGCCGTAGTCTCGATATGCCTGGAGGAGTTGCTGGCGACGGCTCCCGCCCGAGGTGAAGACGTGTCGTAAGGTTGGTCGCACGGGCTGTCGTTGTTGCCGGGAGATTTCCCCCAGGCTCTCGTTGCGTGCCAGTCGCTCACAGAAGCTCTCCGATCCCAAGTAGATTTGTCCGCGAAGCTGCTCCCAGGGTGACGCGCGCTGGCGACCGTCCAAGACAAAGCTCCGATACCGTCGTTGCGCTGCGCTCCGCTGCCTTCCAAACTGCGCCCACACCCAATCCGTGGTCAGCCACGAGGGCTTCGCCGCGTGCCCCGCCGTGGCCCGATAACTGCTCCAGGCCCATTGTCCTGGGTCTTTGACGAGCCGCGCCCGCACGGGATTCAGCACGACGTAGCGACACAGCTCGAGCAGATAGGCGTCTTTCTCCACCACGATCGCCTTGTAGCGACCCTGAAACACATGTCCCACCCGTCCATGCCGTCGGTTGAACTGTTGGGTGTAGACGCCGTTGAGCTGGCGCATCCCCACCGCTAAAGTCGGCTCTAGCGTCTCCACCAGCAGATGATAATGGTTGTCCATGAGGCAGTAGGCATGGCAGCGCCAGTGGTAGCGCGCGAGTACCTTGGCGAGGAGGAGGAGCCACTCTTGCCGATCGTTGTCCGTCAGGAAGATGGGCTGCCGCGCATTGCCGCGACTGGTCACGTGATAGAGCGCACCCGCAAACTCAATTCGGAGAGGCCGAGCCATCGTCCCAGCCTAGCAGGGAGGATATGTGATTGCAAGACCTGACCCCATTCTTTTCCTGACCCCATTCTTTTCAGACCCCATTCTTTTGTGTGTGATTGCAAGACCTGACCCCATTCTTTTGTGCGAGGCTGGCCATTCGGGGCGAGGATCGTGGGAGTGCCGAAGGGGTCGTAGCGATATTGCTCCACGAGTTGACCTCGGGAATCGGTCAGCGCCACGATGCTGCCTAAACTATCCGCGTGGAAGGAGTACGACTTCCCTCCCTTGAGGATGACCAGGGGCTCGTCGAGGCCAGGCCCGTAGACGTAGCGGGCGAGGAGCTTACCGGCAGCATCGTACTCGGCGATCATTAGCTCAGAGAATCATCACAACGAGGTAGGCTAGCAAGAGCAGGCCAATTATCAAACAAGAAGCGCCACTAAGGATATCCCGCTTGGTTGCCCTACGTCTTAGCAGTTGGTAACCACAATATATTGGAACTGGGAAAATCCAAAACAGGAAGGAACCAAATAACAAACCAAGCCATCCTACCACGCAGGATACGAAGCCGATCGTGGCATACAATCGCTCTGCTTTCATGGTCTCCTTTTCCCGTGCTCTTCTATTTCTTCCGGTTGGCGGAGCCGCCAGCGCCAACAAAGTCAGCGATCAACCGCACCACGTCCGGATGATTCCAGTAGTTGAGGTGTGGGACTCCACTGTAAATATCGTACTGGTTCGGATTGAACGTGCCCGCCCATGCCGAGCCAAAGGAAATGGGGTCAAGAGGTGACCAGATATTCAACCAGCGAGATGCGAGTCCAGAAAAGTTTGAATATGGTGACCCAAGGGTCACCAAGTTGTCTACACGAACGCCCGTTCCACGAATGGCCTCTCCCGCCAATGCGCTTCCCCAACTATGGGTGACAACGTTCAATGGTTCGCCTCTGGCCGCTGCCACGGTAGCGGCTTGTTGGAGGGCTTGAGCCACTTGCCCATATGCACGCTGGTCAGATAGATTCCCAGACCAAAACACTTCCTGAACAGTCTCCCCGCGTCCTCTCAGAGTCGTCCCCAATTGGCCTGAGTAGCCAGGTTGATATGAGTCCTGGGGAGTGAGATCAATGCCATGGATGACAACCGTATAAAGTCCAAGTGGATCCACAAACGTAGTTGGATTATTACTGACATATCGGTACAGATTTGTATCGCCTGCGTCATGCCCTACCAGATCTCGACTCGTAAACTTTCCGATTCTCGGATCGTAGTATCGACTCCTGTAGTAGTAGAGCCCAGTCTCGGCATCGTACTCGCGGGCGGTGAACAAGAAGCGGTTGCCGACGAGGGAGGTGGCACGAGGCTGGCCATCCGGGGCGAGGATGGTGGGGGTGCCGAAGGGATCGTAGCGGTACGATTCCACGATCTGACTTCGCGCATCCGTGAGGGCGATGATGGAGCCGAGGGCGTCGGCGTGGAAGTAGTAGGGCTTCCCTACCCGAAGCATCACGAGTGGCTCAT
>CAYNXT010000243.1:0-2457 GCA_964401235.1 uncultured Planctomycetales bacterium | reverse complement strand
CCTACGGCAAGATGCGCTTCCTTGACTACGAGGAGCGGGTTGTACCCCGCACCATCAGGCGGGAGCAGGACAGCCGGCTCAGAGAGCTCTCCGAGAGGACGGGCAGGAGCCTGTCAGAGCTGGTGAGGGAGGCGGTGGAGAGCTTTTGAGCGAGGGAAGTGCTTGGGGTTCGGGCCTAAAGGAACGTAAAATATGAAAGAGTCACGCAGCAATGCCAGGCCTGAAATGCTCCTACATCGTTTTTATAGACGAAGCTGGCTTCATGCTCAATCCGTTAGTACGGCGTACTTGGGCGCCTCGGGGGAAAACTCCCGTGATAAAAGTCTTCAAACCACACGAACGCATTTCAGTTATCGGCGCCATGACGCTTGAACTAAAGACAAAGCGTTTCGGTTTCCAATTTCATCTCTTGCCTGACAATGCGAATTTTTATGGGGAAGACATCGCAGAGTTTATCAAAGGCATACGTCGTAACCTGCGGGGTCCTATCACCCTATTATGGGATATGATCGAGATTCATCGTGCAAAGCCCGTGATCAACTACGTTGCGAAACATCACACTGTACGGGTTGAGTATTTTCCGCCGTATGCGCCAGAATTAAACCCAGTTGACCAGATTTGGTCTTATGTCAAGTATGGCCGGCTCGCCAACTACTGCCCCGATAGCCTTACTGAGCTTCGAGAGCGCATCACGACGGAATTTGACCGATTAAAGAAGCGGCCGGATTTATTAGAATCCCTGTTTCACCATACAGGACTTCCTCTGTGATTATTTTTGGATAGGGTTTAGCTAATGCAGCCACAGAGGAATGGAATCTGCGCGAGGAGCCCCATGGACACCGGCTCATATTAGCTGCCGCGAGCTTCGGATTCCGCAGAGGCGAAAGACTGGATCTGCCCGCCCACGAAGGAGAAACCTGCGATAACGAGGCTCACCACCAATGAACTGCCCTCAGATTTCATCGAATGCAAGTACCGGGCGTATCTAAAACTCACTGGCACGCCCGGTCGGAGATCTCCTGACGACCTGCACAGCCAACTTGCCAACGACTACCATATCCAAGCTCGCAACCATCTCCTGCAGGCCTATTGTGACAAAGCGGTGTGCACCGACCTGCCGCTCTCGCGAGTCCTAGCCAAGAGATATGATCTTGCCATAGGTGTCACGGCCACCGATGCCGATGTGTCTGTGCATTTCGATGCGTTAATCGCAGCTCCACGCGCGGTGAGCACAAGCCGGCCACAGTATATTCCCATCGTATTTGCTCCGGAAGAAACGGTGCGCAACGAGGACAAAGTGCTGCTTGCGCTCTGCGCTTTCATCCTCGCTCGCCAACAAAATTTTGAGCCGCTGTTCGGAAGAATTCTCCATGGAAGCCGCTTCGTAAGCAGTAAAGTCCACTTGCGTAAACGCTTGGCTGGTGCCGCAAAAGCTCTTCTCGAAATGCACGCACTCACGCGAGAGAGCGAGCCTCCACCGCTACACCTCAACCGATACTGTCCAACCTGTGAATTCAGAGACAGCTGCCCAGGACGAGCTTGAGCGGCAGCCGTAACGTGCATGTGTGGGAAACCGACATTGACAGCGACGCCAGTCCCTGGTAGAGTTTGGACAGGAGGGCAACCAGCATGGCCATTCGACACAATTCGTCAGGACTTGAGCACTTAGGCGTGATGACCAAACGGGTCGAATACCTGATCGGCGCCCGCATCCGAGACCGCAAGAAGATGCTGACGGCTTCCCAGACGATTGACCGCCTCCGGCGCAAGGTGCGTGGTTGGGATAGCGTCCAGGAGATTCGCCGCTGGCGAGACCGCAAGTGATCTACGTCCTCGACGCTTCAGTCCTCGTAAAATGGTTCGTCGAGGAGCCCGATACCCCACAAGCCCTTGCCCTGAAAACCGCCTACCTCGAAGGCTCCTGCGACCTGACCAGTCTGGATTTCGCCATCCTGGAGGTGGCGAACGCCCTCCAGCGGAGCAAGGGCTTTACCGCGTCGGAGATCAGGCGCTGCTGCGATGAACTTTATGCCCTTGACCTGGACCTTGTTGCGCTTCTGCCTGATTTGATTCATGCTACCGTTGATCTCGCAGCCAAGTGCAACGTAACCGTCTATGACGCTGCGTATGTCGCTCTCGCTCAGGAGCTCGGAGCCCGACTGGTCACAGCCGACCGTGCCCTACACACTGCCGTCACGTCGCTACGGAGTAGCACGTTGCTAGCTGAATTGAGTCCCTCGCAGTAACCGACCCCACGAACATTCAGAGTTCCTTGCCGCAGCGTTCGTGGCAACTCACGACTAAGCCTCAGCGGACCGCCGGGCAAAATCTTATACGCAGGAGAGAGACGCTCTCCCCTGCGTTTTTTTATCACAGAGGCACAGAACACGGATGGCACCACAGAGACACAGAGGGTTGTTGAGGTAGCACGATGCAAGCGCCGCTCGTGCCGGTGAC
>CAYNXT010000242.1:0-2477 GCA_964401235.1 uncultured Planctomycetales bacterium | reverse complement strand
AGCTACAAGTGATGGCGATCGACGCGAATTTTGGATTTTGGATTTTCGATTGCAATGTGGAGATAGCTGCTGCGACCATTGACAGATATACGCTAATAGCGTATAATCTGGTTGATTGAACTCCTTGATGGAATTTGTGGAGACCAGCATTTTCACGCAGCGCATCACGAAGCTGCTGACGGATGACGAGTATCACGATCTTCAAGCGGTGCTAGCCGAGAATCCGAAGGCGGGCGATGTTATTCCAGGTGCGGGTGGCTTGCGCAAGTTGCGTTGGCGCACAGCGGGCCGTGGTAAGCGTGGTGGCATGCGCGTCATCTACTACTGCTGGTCAGAGCGTCGGTTGTACATGATTTTCGCCTATGACAAAACCGAGCAGGGCGATCTGACCCACGAGCAACTCAAGACGCTGCGCGCGTATGTGAAAGGAGGTGTGCTATGAAAACGAAGGACTTCGCCGATCTGCTCAAGGGCATTGATGAGGCAAGGGACATTCGGGCAGGCAGGCGCAAGCCTAGCCGCGTTATCACGTTCAGCCCCGTTGAGGTCAAGGCGATTCGGAAGCGTCTGCATGTCTCCCAAGCGCAGTTTGCTCATCTCATCGGTGTGAGCGCTGCGACCCTTCGAAACTGGGAACAGGGCCGTACCTATCCAGAGGGGGCTGCGCGGGCGCTGTTGAAAATCGCCTCCCACCGCCCCGACGCCATCCTGGAAGCACTCCGTACCTGATCGGCACGGAAGTAATGTCCTCGGAATTCCTCGAGGCGGTCCCGCTGGCGCAGCGGAGCTACAAGTGACGGCAAGCGATATGCATTTTCGATTTTGGATTTTCGATTTTCGATTGTAACGTGGGGAAGACACTAGAACTCGTTTCAAAACCTCTGTTGGCTCAGGGCTCGGGGTTCGGGGCTCAGGGTCGCTCGTCGCTGTTGCCCCCAGCCCAGAGCCCCCAGCTCCCAGCCGCGTGGGTTTTGAAACAGGCTCTTAATCTAGAAGTGTGGCGGCAGAAAGATGCACAGACGCCTAGGGAAGTGTGACTTGACGCCGTGGTTTCCAATATGCTAGTATTTCTAGTAAGAAGAAAAACAGGAGGTGTCAAATGCCACGAACGATCGTGAAGGTTCAGAAGAACAAGAACATCACGTTGCCCATGTGGCTGATCAGCCGTTTCCATGTGGGCATTGGGGATTTCGTCCGGTTAGAGGAGACCAAGGACGGGGTCTTGATGAAACCTGCGAAGCTCGTCGATCCATCTCAGGCCTACTTTTGGACCAAGGAGTGGCAGGCGGGTGAGCGAGAGGCCGAGGAGGATATCCGCAAGGGCCGCGTGAAACGGTTTAAGAGCGTGAAGGAGCTGATGCGAGAGTTGCATCGTTGATGCAGCTCCTTCGAACCGAGCGGTTCAAAAGAGACTTTCAGCGGTTACCCGCTGACATCCAAGGCAGAGTTGGCAAAGTGCTTGAGCTCTTCTTGGCGAATTCGCGCCATCCCTCCCTCCACGTGAAGAAAATGGAAGGCGCTCCTGACATCTGGGAATTGCGCGTGACCGACAACTACCGCATGACTTTTCAGTTCGTGCAGGAGGGTGCCCTGTTGCGGCGCGTAGGAACCCATAACGTCCTTCGACAACCCTAGCAAGCGGTGAGATGAATCTGACCCTCCTGGTCTGGCGGCAGAAGGATGCGCAGGCGCCGGGGGCGTTTGAGCGGTACGAGGCGAAGGACGTCAGCCCGGATTTGTCCTTCCTTGAGATGCTCGACGTGGTCAACGAAGGGCTGATCCGGCAGGGCATCGAGCCCATCGCCTTCGACGATGACTGCCGCGAAGGGATCTGCGGGGCGTGCGCGATGATGATCAACGGCTTCGCGCACGGGCCGCAGCCCGGCGTCGCCGCCTGCCAGCTCTACCTGCGCCATTTCAAGGACGGTGACACGATCACCATCGAGCCGTGGCGGGCGAAGGCGTTTCCGGTCATCAAAGACCTCGTGGTGGACCGCAGCGCCTTCGACCGGATCATCCAAGCCGGCGGCTACGTGTCGGTCACTACGGGCGAAGCTCCTGAGGCCAACTCGACCCCGGTACCCAAGAAGGATGCCGACCTGGCGATGGACGCCGCCGCCTGCATCGGCTGCGGGGCGTGCGTCGCCGCGTGCCCCAACGCGTCGGCCATGCTGTTCGTCGCCGCCAAAGTCTCGCATCTGGCCGCCCTGCCGCAGGGTCAGGCGGAGAAACAGCAACGGGTCCTGCAGATGGTTGAGGCGATGGATGCGGAAGGCTTCGGCAACTGCACGAACCACTATGAGTGCATGGCCGCGTGTCCCAAGTCCATCCATGTGAAATTCATCGCCAAGCTGAACCGGGAATACCTGGCAGCCGCCCGCAAGGCGCGCCCAGCGCCCCACGCCGAGGCACAAAGTATTAATGTCAATGATTCGTGAAGTTGTCCGGTGTTCATAGTTTGTGATCTGTCCGGTTGT
>CAYNXT010000241.1:0-2488 GCA_964401235.1 uncultured Planctomycetales bacterium | reverse complement strand
AGGCGATCAGGCTGACCCTGTTGTGGGATAGAACATTGCCGGGCGCAGCCACCGGAGCCTCGACCTGCGTCCGTGCCGGAAGCAGGCCGGAGCGTCTCTCATCTGAGTCATCATCCTAATACAGGCATGATTGGTTACTGGAAGTATGGGAAGAGCGACGTAAGATCTTCCAACCCTTCGAGGCGGCCATTCCCACCGTGTACTTCAAGAATAAGATTCCGATTCACGTGAAAGAGCCCGTTCTGGATCGCTGGTTCGACGGAGATAGTAGACCAGCGATGCAGAAAACCCAGTGCCGAGCGGATTTTGCCGCTGTTGGCCCCTGGAAGCGCTGATGCCGTAAGAGCCGGTCTACTTCGGATTTGACCCGGACCGGTTGGCAATTGAATGCATCTGCCAGCGCTTGCTCGACTCGCTTTGCTTTCGTTCTCCAGGCCGGCTTTCGCAGGTCATTGGCGTCAATGATATGTGCGACTCCATGTTCATACCAGAGGAGGAGAGAATAAATGCCCTTCCAAAAGTCTTGAGGATTTCTCCAGGATTCAAGAACCGACTCAGTAATACGATATAGCTCGTCGAATGAGGCCAATGACTGGCTACGGTTTATAGAGGGCGATTACATGTTCTTCGTGCATGCGCGCTTCTATGCCCGAGTAGCTCGATGTGCGGCTGATCGGCATAAGCCGTTTGTCTCGGTCGATTGTCCGCGCTTTGAGACCCGCCAGCATAAACCCCGCGCGGGTTCCTAACTCGCTCAATGCTAAGGCTGTCTTTACTTCGATCCCTCGCATGGTTGAAGATCCCACCACAATTATGCAGGCTCGTCCAGATTTCAGTACGCGATACATTTCAGAGATAGTGAAAGATATATCGGTGAAATATTTTCCAAGGACGCGTCCTTTGAGCGGATCCTTAGTGGCAACTGCCTTGATTGCCTCTTTTGCTGTCGGCGACGGAAGATCTGGGACTTCTGCATTGATCTCAGCTCCTATGTACTCTCTTCGTAGGGAGGTCAGAGCAGACGGAGCGTGTCCTAACCAGATCAACGAGAACTTGTGAGCTCTAACGTAGTCGATCGCGTTTGCATACGGAGGCGAGGTCACGATCAGATGCACGGATTCATCCGCAAGTGGAAGATAGCGTGAATCTGACCTAACAACTGAAACTGATCCTGGGAATGATTGAATTTCCTCTAGTGCTTGGAGTGCCTTGACCACCTTGCCGCTAAAGGACTCAATTGCCCCCCTAGGCTCCTTGTCCGAAACTCTATGGGGGCGTGAATGGGCTAAATCTCTTGCGAGGGACACCCCTCCACTCTTCGTGATGATGACTGACGAGAATACAACCTCGAAAAAGTTTCTGAGGCTATGGTCCTTAAGTCCCTTGACTCCGCCTGCCAGCCCTACCAATTCGTACATGGTCTCCGGTTTGAACCAATAACGGAAAAATTCAAGCGCCTCCGATGGATAGGAGGATTCGAGAAGTTGCTTCGCAGTGCGAACGGACGCGCGGATCTTTTCGGCATGCTTGATGATCCTTTTGCTCGCTTCCCAAACGGTAGAAACATTGAGCGACTGAGTTTTCATTCTGCCAATCTTGACGGCGAGCGGGTCGAGGTCGAAGCCGATCCCATGTCTACCGTGAATGGCTGCTTCAACGAGGGTTGTGCCTGACCCTGCCATCGGATCGAGCACGATCTCTTTCGGCTCCGTAAGGGTTTCAATAAACACCCTTGGGAGTTGAGGGGGAAACTTGGCCGCGAAGGCGTGGATATTGTGACTAGCGTGATTAGTCTTTACTCCTTTGAAACAGAGATCCTCTTGGGCGATAGACCGCAACACATTCCAAGCTGAGTAACCGCTGGGACGTTTTTTGAGACGAAGGGGAACAGGAGAGCGCTCTCGACTTAGCAGTGAAAGCTGATACTCACTCACGTTGGCGCGCACTGTGCTTGAGCCATTGACTCTAGTGGAATATAGCAGGTTCGTGTTTCCCATGGCAACCTCAATCCCCAAGATGTTGGGGTATGATGCTTTGTGGTCCACCGTCCAAAGTAAATTTATACTAATCAAGAGTTGATATATTTGTCAAGTTCTGTTTTTAAGGCTCCCGGGGTGGACTTCACGAGGGTTAACAAGACCACGTGTCACCATGTGATGGATCTGCCCGCGCTGCCACCACCTGGAATCTCAGGAGGGTCAGGAACCCTGGAGGGCGCGCCAGACCTTCTCCCGCGTGAGCGGCATGTCGAGGGTCGTCACGCCGAACGGAGCCAGGGCGTCCACCACGGCGTTGACGACGGCTGGCGGTACCGCGATGCACCCGCCCTCGCCGACGCCCTTGGCGCCCAGCGGGTTCTTTGGTGAGGGTGTCACGGTCTTGTCGAGGATCGGGAGCGGCATGTCGTCGGCCCGGGGGATCGCGTAGTCCATTAGCGTGCCGGTCAGCAGCTGGCCGTCGGCGCCGTAGACGATCTCCTCCAGGAACA
>CAYNXT010000240.1:0-2513 GCA_964401235.1 uncultured Planctomycetales bacterium | reverse complement strand
TCAACTAATAGCTGAATTACTACATATTTAATATACTAGCGCTTGCATTATCTAAGTATATTCTGTATGCTTAAGTTCATCTGATCAGTGAACTACTGCATATGGAATGAACTATGGAAGCTATTTCTGGCCTAGGCAAAGTTGATAGGGGAAGGCTCGCTGCATTGATCCGGCGAACGAAGGGCACGATTTCGGTTGGAGAGGCATCTGAAATTTTGGAAGTCTCTCCGACCGATGCGGCGAAGATGTTGGCGCGATGGGGAAAAAACGGTTGGGTGTCCCGTGTGCGCAGGGGTTTATATGTCCCTGTACCTCTGGAATCGCGAGTTGCCGACGTTCCTCTTGAAGATGCGTGGATTATAGCCGAACGGTTGTTTGCGCCTTGCTACATTGGCGGATTGAGCGCCGCAGAGTACTGGGGTCTGACGGAGCAGATTTTCCGGACTGTCGTTGTGATGACGACACAGAAACCGAGGGACCGATCACCGAACATAAAAGGCACAAAATTCTTGCTGCGCACGATCTTGGAAAGGGCGATGTTTGGCCTCAAGACTGTGTGGAGAGGCCAGGTGAAGGTATCCGTATCTGATCCCACACGAACGGTGATCGACATGTTAAACGACCCGAAGCTAGGAGGCGGACTGCGATCGACCGTAGATATATTCCTTAACTACCTTCGATCGGAGAAGAAGGACACGAAGCTGTTAATGGAATATGCGGATCGGCTCAAAAATGGCGCGGTTTTCAAGCGGCTCGGCTTTTTAGCGGAGCGGTTCGCTTCCGAAGAGGTAGAAATTATTAAGCAGTGTCAATCCAAGCTGACAACCGGTAATGCCAGGGTCGACCCTGCATTAGCGGCGGACAGACTGGTTACCAAATGGCGGCTGTGGATACCAGACAATTGGGCCAATGGAGACCCGAGGTGATCGACAAGCGGGACATAATAGCTTTCTCCAGAGAACTTGGTTTAGCATCGAACGTCGTTGAGAAAGACTATATCCTTGGCTGGCTCCTGGCAGGAATAGCTCAGCATCCCGACCTCGGCTCAAGCTGGATATTCAAAGGAGGCACGTGTCTGAAGAAGTGTTTTTTCGAGACATATCGCTTCTCAGAGGACTTGGATTTTACCGTCACCAACCCTGATCATCTGAGCGAACAGTTCCTTACGAAGACTTTTGCTGAGATCGCAGACTGGGTCTATGAAGCAGCAGGTATAGAAATCCCAAAGGAATTGATCCGTTTTGATGTGCATCAGAATCCTCGCGAAGGCACTTCAGTTGAAGGGCGGATCGGTTTTCGGGGGCCGATGGGAATGGGTGGCGACCTGCCGCGTGTGAAACTGGACTTAACGGCTGACGAGGTAGTTGTCCTAGAGCCGGTGGTGCGCAAAGTCCACCATCCTTATACGGACAATCCGGCGAAAGACATAGAGGTTCAGTGCTACTCCTTTGAAGAGGTTTTTGCGGAAAAAATTAGGGCATTGAAAGAGCGTCTGAGGCCGCGAGACCTCTATGTTCAAATGGTTGGAAGGAGAAGTCGAAAAGGTGGAGCGTCCGGGTTTCCCAGTAAGCGTCCCTGGATTGGACCAGGCTTGGCGCGCGCCCGCTATGGTTCAATCTTGGGGTTCGGCGGTTCCGCTTGAAATTATTCGATTTGCTGCAGCGAACCGCCTATGTGTCAATCTCGCCTACGATAGGACAACTCGCTTGATAGAACCATACTCTTTACGACGGACGCGTGATGGTCACCTGGTTTTGCACGCAACGAGACATAACTCTGGAGGGGCTAGATCATACCGGGTGGATCGGATACAGGGGGCAGAAGCTACCACGGAACCCTTTACTCCAAAGTATGCCATCGTATTTACAGCCTCTGGACCTTTATCTGCACCTCCGACCCGACGAAGCACTACGGGATTTAGTATATCCAGAAGGCCGGGCACCAGGACCAGACTTGCAAGGCGGTCTAGTTCTGGGCCAACATACGTATATAAGTGCTCCTATTGTGGAAAACGGTTCAGTCGTAAGAGATATGATAGTCGATTGAATCCTCACAAAGACAAGCGTGGTTACCCGTGTTCAGGTAGAACAGGTTACTTCGTGACGACGAAATATTAGGAACAGTAATGATTTCTTCGGCAATCGTCCAGCCAGGATACCCGGGGGTCTAGCCTTTAATTATAGCTACACTTATGGCCATAATTGTTGAGGAGGCAGGTTATGAAGTTTGTTAGCGTTGCGGAAGTGAAGAATCGGTTAACTGTATACCTGGCCCAAGCCAGGAAAAAGAGGGAGCCCATTATTATCACCCATCACGGTAAGCCTTACGCCCTGATCCAGCCAATCTCGGAGCGGGATTTAGAGGGCTTTGGGTGGAAAGAGCTCGGGCAAGAGTGCCTACGCAAAGCCTGGGACCGTTGAGAGTCATGTTCACAGGCATCATCGAAGACGTGGGAAGAGTTTACCGCTGGCAGAGGCGCAGGGGGTCTGGGATCTTGACCATAAATACCAATC
>CAYNXT010000239.1:0-2517 GCA_964401235.1 uncultured Planctomycetales bacterium | reverse complement strand
GGCATCAACGACCGCCTTCTTGTGTATGATGCCAGCCCATTTGGAATCTCCCGCCATTTTCGCGCTTTTCAAACTGCGGCGAGCGTCATCCCGAGGCCAATGGCCGAGGGACCATCTCCACAATTCTTCTCGTCGGCAGGAGATCGGCGGTAGTATAGCATCGTCCCGAGGCGAGTGTAAACCTAGAACAGCGGATCGCGCTCAAGGGAAGGAAAACTCAAGTTGATCTTGCAAGGCTCTAGAAGGACGGTGAAACGTCGAGGGTTTGGTGGGACGATCATCCATGTTGAAGCCAGCTCGGCGCGCCCAGATCTCCCACATCTGGGTGACCGACTCCCAGTACTTCCCTTCACCGTGATGGCGATGGCCGAAGCGGCTATCATACAGTTTCCCCTCTCGCGTCTCGCGAATGCGATGCTCAATTCGTGCCGCCCTCAATGGCAGCGCCTCTTTCAGGCGGTGGAAGAACACCTCCTTCACGCTGCCCGGCAACCGCAGCAAGGTATGAAAAGCAAACTGTGCGCCATGCGCTTTAGCCGCCTTAAGCAGCCCAGGAATATCCTGATCGTTGAGCCCTGGAATGATCGGTGCCACACCGATACCCACCGGCACGCCAGCCTTCGCAAGAATCTCCATGGTCTCAAATCGCTTGCGAATGGTTGGCGTCCCTGGCTCGATCAATCGAGTGATGCGCTCGTCCAAGAACGGAATACTGATGGAGACACTGGCATCGGCCTCACGCGCCAACTCCGCCAGTAACTGTGCATCCCGACGAATCAGCAAGGACTTGGTGATAATGCCGACAGGGTTACGAAACGCGAGGCAGACTTGAAGACATTGTTGCGTGAGCTTCCACGCAGCCTCCAGCGGCTGATAACAGTCCGTCACACCGGAAAATGTGATCCACTCTCCGTTCCACGAGGGCCGGCGAAACGCTGCCTCAAGCAACTGCGGCGCGCGAGGCTTCACAAAAATCTTGCGTTCAAAATCGCTGCCTGCACCAAACCCAAAATACTCATGCGTGGGCCGAGCGTAGCAGTAGGCACACGCATGGAAGCAACCCCGATACGGATTCACGCTCCAACGAAACCCAATATCAGGGCTGTCATTATGAGAGAGGATGGACTGCGATTCATCCTCGTAGACTTCAAGCTCGGCAATTGGCGCTTCCCCCAGCAGCTCGCGATGCTCGGTCAGATACGGGTTGGGTGGATTCCACACTCGCTTCGGCTCAGGCATGTTGGTTTAATATACTATACAAACGTCTACTATATGTCAACCCCTTGCCCATCATCGTCGATAACGGTATACTAACCACTCCCATGAGCAAGACGCTGTTCGAGAAAATTTGGGATCGACACGTGGTCACCACCCTCAAAGATGGCACCACCCTGCTCTACATTGACCGCCACCTCGTGCATGAGGTCACCAGCCCCCAGGCATTTGAAGGGTTGCGCCTCTCAGGCCGAACGGTGCGCCGGCCAGAGCTGACCCTGGCGACGATGGATCATAATGTGCCAACTGACGATCGGCTCATTATTCGCGATCCGATCTCCAAAGCCCAAATCGAAGCCCTGGAGCGCAATTGTCAAGAGTTCGGCATTCGACTCTACGATCTCAAGAGTGATCGCCAAGGCATTGTCCATATCATCGGGCCTGAGCTGGGGCTGACTCTGCCTGGCACGACCATCGTCTGCGGGGATTCGCACACTTCCACGCATGGCGCCTTCGGCACACTGGCCTTCGGGATCGGCACGTCTGAGGTTGAACATGTGCTAGCGACCCAATGTCTCTCCCAGAAACGCCCGAAGACGTTCAAGGTCGAGTTTACCGGGCGACCAATTCCTCCGGTCTCTGCCAAAGATCTGATTTTGAAACTGATCGGCACCATCGGCACCGCCGGCGGCACCGGTTACGTCCTGGAATACTCTGGAGAGGCGATTCGGTCGCTCTCGATGGAAGGCCGCATGACGATCTGCAATATGAGTATTGAGGCTGGCGCACGCGCCGGCATGGTCGCGCCGGATGAGACGACCTTTGAGTATCTCGCTAAAAGCGACCGGCCGTTTGCCCCCAAAGGGAAGGCGTTTGACCAGGCCGTCGCGTTTTGGCGTACGCTACCATCAAATGCCAATGCGCAATTTGACCGCACACTCACGATCGATGCCGCACAGGTGGCCCCTCAAGTCACCTGGGGCACGAATCCCGGCATGGTCGTTGATGTCACAGGGCGCATCCCTGCTCCGGATGCGGTGCCGGGTTATAGTCGCAAGGACGTCGAGCAAGCCCTGGCCTACATGGGTCTGACCCCAGGTACTCCGATCACCACGATCAAAGTCGATACGGTCTTTATCGGCAGCTGCACCAACGCCCGCATTGAAGATCTGCGCATCGTCGCAGGCCTCTTGAAGGGACGCAAGATCGCCAAGGGAGTGCGCGTCCTGGTCGTCCCTGGCTCACAGCAGGTGCGCGCTCAGGCCGAAGCGGAACGATTGGATGAGATTTTTAAGGCGGCGG
>CAYNXT010000238.1:460-2518 GCA_964401235.1 uncultured Planctomycetales bacterium | reverse complement strand
ATCAACTTCGAGAGCTGATCGAGAAAGACAATGAAAACCAGCAGACTAAGGACGATTTTGTTTTTGGCAAACACGCTAACTAAGGCCCCGCTGAGATCGCCTTGCGCAACTGTATATTCAAAGCTTGACCGTTCACCTTCGCGCTGGCCTCGTGCGCATCCCCATCAAGGGGGCTATTTGCCCACTCAATAGCCAATGTCTCTGCGCAAATGTAGGAGCGATGGGCTTCGATGGCTTGCCGCAATGCTGAAGACTCAGTGACAAGGTACAAAGCAATGCGATCCTCCATTTCAAGCTCGGATTTCTTGCGCAGCTCCTGGACATGGCGGACGACCTCCCGGGCCATGCCTTCCCGAGCTAGCTGTTCGGTGATGCGCACATCCAGCAACAGTTGGGTTCCATGGTCGGTCAGCCCAGCCCATCCCTCCGGCGCCTTAGTTTTTAAGAGGATATCGTTTGCATCCAAGACCACCGTTGTTCCCGCGCAGTGCAGTTCGATATTACCCCCAGCCTGCAGCTTGGCAGCCAATGAGTTAGCATCGAGCGCAGCCAGGGCAGTTCTTATCTCCGTTAACAACAACCGCTGGCCAAATTTTGGGCCGAGCGTTTTTAGGTTTGGAGCGACCTCGTAGCACAGCAGCGGCCCCTTCACCGGATCGTGTAGCCTCACCTTTTTCACGTTCAGCTCTTCAGAGATCTGTTCGGCAAAGCGCGAGACGGCTCGACGCTCCGGTTCGTTGGCCGGCAGAATCTTGATCTCCGCCAACGGCTGACGGACCTTGATCTTCACGCTGTTTCTAGCCGCCGAGCCCAACGAGACCAACCGCAGCAACACTTCCATGTCGGCGGAAAGCGCGGCATCGATCAGCGACTCATCGACCTTGGGAAAATCACAAAGATGGACGCTCAGGCGCCGCCCGGTCGCTTCGTCTTCGCCCCACTCAAGGTTCTGGTACATCACCTCCGTCAAGAAGGGCACGATAGGCGCAAAGAGCTTTGTTAGCGTGGCGAGCACGGTGTGGAGCGTCTGGTAGGCCGCCAGCTTGTCCCTGCTCTTTTCGCTCTTCCAAAAGCGGCGGCGGTTGCGCCGCACATACCAGTTGCTGAGCTTCTCGGCGACAAAATCTTCGGCCGCAAGACAGAAGGCCATCACGTTGTAATCTTCGAACTCGCGCCGGGCCGTCTGGATGAGGAGCTGCAGGTCCGAGAGAATCCAGCGGTCGATGTCCGGCCTTTCGGAGATAGGCACCACAGGAGAGCCGGGATCAAAGCCGTCCAGCCGGGCGTAGTTGCAGAAAAAGGCATAGCTGTTCCAAAGCTTCAAAACGAAGCGGTTGCGAATCTCGTCCGCTGGGCCGTAGCCGAAATTGATGTTATTGGCAGGATTGTTCCGGCAAAACATCCAGCGCATCACATCGGCGCCCATTTTTTCCGCCGCTTCCTCGAAAGGAATAGCGTTGCCCTTGGACTTGTGCATCTCTTCGCCTTTTTCATCGCGCACCAGCGCATGACCCAACAACACTTTGAAGGGCGCCTGCCCCTCCATCATCGTGCTCATAGCCAGGAGCGCGTAAAACCAGTTGCGGAACTGGCCGGGGACGCACTCGGTGACGAAGTCAGCGGGAAACCACTCCTTCCAGTATTGCCGGTCGCGGTTGTAACCCAAGGTCGAGTAGGGCACGATCCCGGCGTCGAGCCAGGGGTTGCCGACGTCGGGGATTCGACCCGCCTGGCCGTCACACTTGCCACAGCGAATCTTAACCAGATCTACCCACGGCCTGTGGGGAGAGTGGTCCTCGAACTCTTTCCACCCGGCGACAGCGCGTTTCTTAAGTTCTTCACGACTTCCAATGACCTCGAAGTCGCCGCAGCTCTCGCAGACCCAGATAGGCAAGGCAAGACCCCAATAACGCTTCTTTGAGATCATCCAGTCGCCCATGTTCTTCAGCCAGTCCAGCTCGCGCTGCAACCCAAATTCAGGGATCCAGCGGACGTCATGAGAAATCTTCATGATCGCGTCGCGCCAGCGCATGTCGATGAACCACTCCTCGACAAGCC
>CAYNXT010000238.1:0-450 GCA_964401235.1 uncultured Planctomycetales bacterium | reverse complement strand
AGGTGATAGTAAAGAATGGGCTTGTCGGTGCGCCAGCAGTGGGGATAGTTATGCGGATAGCGCTCAACTGCGACAAGCAGTCCTTTCTGCTGGAGATTCGCTAGAATCCAGTTGATCGTAGAAGGATCAAGGGCTGACTGGCCTTCCAGCTCTCCGAAGCCATGTAGAAAGACTCCGGCCTCATCGAGCGGGGCGATCGGGACAAGATATTCTTCTTTACCGAGAGCGAAATCTTCCTTCCCACATCCCGGTGCGATGTGAACGATACCGGTACCTTCTGCTTCGCTGACTGCATCCCAAGCGATGACCCGGTGGATCTCGCGCGCCGGCCGGGGCTGTCCCCGCTGCTGCTTGATTGTGACGTCCGCGGGATAGCCTCCAGGATGACCCTGCGCTTCGAACTCATCAAAAGGCCCATCGTAAGACCATCCCACCATCTCGGCTCCCGAG
>CAYNXT010000237.1:0-2571 GCA_964401235.1 uncultured Planctomycetales bacterium | reverse complement strand
TGGCCCGCTCAGAAATTTCTGAGTAAGACTCAAGCGAAATTCCTTGTCGGGTAAGTTCCGACGCGCACGAATGGTGTAACGACTTGGGCGCTGTCTCAACGGGGGACTCGGCGAAATTGTGGTCGCAGTGAAGACGCTGCGTGCCCGCCAGTAGACGAAAAGACCCCAGAACCTTTACTGCAGCCTGATATTGGACATGAGATTGAGCTGTGTAGGATAGGTGGGAGGCGTTGATCCCCGGCCGCTAGGTCGGGGGGAGCCAACGGTGAAATACCACCCTGCTTGTTCGCGTGTTCTAACGTCGAAGGCCTGAATCGGCCCGACGGACAGTGTCAGGCGGGCAGTTTGACTGGGGCGGTTCCCTCCCAAAGGATAACGGAGGGGCCCAAAGGTGCCCTCAGCGCGGTCGGCAATCGCGCGTCGAGTGTAAAGGCAGAAGGGCGCTTGACTGCGAGAGCGACAGCTCGAGCAGGGACGAAAGTCGGGCTTAATGATCCGGCGGTGGAAGGTGGTATCGCCGTCGCTCAACGGATAATAGGTACTCTGGGGATAACAGGCTTATCGGATCTGAGAGTTCATATCGACGATCCGGTTTGGCACCTCAACACTGGGGTGGAGCAGCAGCAATGCTGACTCAAGTGTCGGCTGATAACGGTGGAGCCCTCACCTCACTCAACGGTGAGACGGGTAATCCCGTGGGAAGTCTGACGGAAGCGCAAGAAGCCTTGGTCATTGGCTGTCTACTTGGGGATGGAGCCATGCGTTGCAAGACGCATGCGCTTCTGGAGATCAACCACTCGGTTGATCAGCGGGCGTACGTGGAATGGAAGTACGAGTTGTTGCGGAATCTCGTCGCGACACCTCCGAAATCCAGACGTGCAGGATGGCGACGCATCGCGTATCGATTTACGACGCGAAGCGTCCCAGCGCTCACACCATGGTATCGTCGGTTCTACGGCGATGGTGAAAAGCGCGTGCCTGAACATATCCTGCTCAGGCCGCTCAGTCTTGCGGTCTGGTTGATGGATGATGGGGCAAAGAGTTACCGCACGGCGTACTTCAACACGCAGAAGTTTGATCCGATCAGTCAGCAACGATTGATCGATCTGCTTCGCGAACAGCATTCCATTCGCGCCTCCCTCAATAAGGACAAACAATACCATCGCTTGCGCATCGCGGTTGACAGTATGAAGCGGTTGAAAGAGCTCGTTCAACCGTACCTACTGCCGATGTTTGGCTACAAACTTCCGGCATGACCCCGTAACGACTGAACCCGTAAGGGTGAGATCGCTCAGTTCTGTGGAGTGATCACACGCCGACCCCCGCCATACCGCGGCGGGGTGGAGCTATAGTCTGATCCCACGCGAAAGCGTGGAACGATCGCGATGTCGGCTCATCGCATCCTGCGGCTGGAGAAGGTCGCAAGGGTCGGGCTGTTCGCCCGTTAAAGCGGTACGCGAGCTGGGTTTAGAACGTCGTGAGACAGTGAACCGAAAGGTTGAGCTGTCGTTAAACTTGGCTGTATGCTGGAAACTCTGTGGATCTCGCACTACTCTGAAGAGGAGTGACAACGTGTCGAGTGCAGACAATCAGCAGGAAAGGCCAGACACGGCGCTCTGTCACTACGTGGCGGGTTTCGTCGACGGGGAAGGAAGCTTTCACGTCTCGGTTCAAGCGAGTCGCTTTACGCGCGTGGGACTTCAGGTGATTCCTGAGTTTCACGTCTCTCAGAATCGCGAACGGGCTTCCGTCCTCGAGCTCATCCAAGCAACCCTTGGGTGTGGCTACATCAAAGCGAACCATCCGGGTCATGCAACAGATCAGACGATGGTCTTGGTGGTTCGTAATCGACGAGACCTGATAGAGCGGGTTGTGCCATTCTTCGAACGATTCCCGTTACGTTCTTCAAAGCAACGGGAAGTTGAGACGTTCGCTTCGATTGTGAAGGCAATAGATCGAGGCGAGCATCTCACGAAGGAAGGGATGACCAACATTCTACAACGAGCGTTTGCGATGAACGGTGGACGGTATCGCAAACGTCGATTGGAGGATGTCCTAAGTGTTCTGGACTCCTCAGAGACTGTATGCCAAGCCCCCGCTGATTCGCTTTGCGAAGCCAAGCGAATCAGAGCGCAGGGGGAAGATACAGTCCGGCCTGCATCGCGAGATGCAGAGGCTTCCGCCAAAGAACTTGGCGGATCCACCCATCGATAGATGGTGCGGTGGAGGCAGAAATGACCAGCCCTCCGCCAGGAATTGTGGCGGAAGTAACAACGCGTCGGTCTCTATCTCTGGTGGGCGTAGGAGATTTGAGGAGAGCTCCCTACAGTACGAGAGGACCTAGGGGGACGGACCTCCGGTGTCCCAGTTGTTCCGCCAGGAGCAGCGCTGGGTAGCCGTGTCCGGAGAGGATAAGCGCTGAATGCATCTAAGTGCCAAGCCTCCTCCAAGATAAGATCTCCCGTGCCGTAAGGCACCTGAAGACCCCTGGCAGACTACCAGGTTGATAGGCCGCCGGTGTAAGGCCCGTAAGGGCTTCAGCCAAGCGGTACTAATCGGTCGTGCGGCTTG
>CAYNXT010000236.1:1552-2575 GCA_964401235.1 uncultured Planctomycetales bacterium | reverse complement strand
GGGTTAAGTCGTCACAAGGTAACCGTAGGGGAACCTGCGGTTGGATCACCTCCTATACTATTATCGTTATCCCTCAATGCCCCTTCCAACTCTCCTACTCATCCCCATCACAAAGAACCACTCGGGCCCGTAGCTCAGCCTGGCAGAGCATCCGCTTTGCAAGCGGGGGGCCTCGGGTTCGAATCCCGACGGGTCCATCCAACATCAACCGTTGCAGGACCCAACAAGCACACGACACGATGCGGCTCTCAAGACAACGATCCGTCTTCCGGGCCAAAAGGTCGAGCCCCCTCCCCACAGGAGGGCGCGGTCACAATCACCAAACGACCGGCACAGGCAAAGGGAAAGATCAGCCCGTAAGACGGATGACTCGGCTCAAGCGCTGACGAAGGGCGTGGCAAGCTACGCAAAGCTCCGGCGAGGTGCATGCAACCATCGAACCGAAAATCCCCGAATCAGAAATCTGAACCGCAAGGTTATTCCGCAAGGAAAGGGAACCCAGGGAAGTGAAGCGTCTCAGTACCTGGAGGAAAAGAAACCAACCGGGATGCTGCTACTAACAGCGAGCGAACGCAGCACAAGGCAAACCGAATCTACCCCCGAAAGAGGGCAAGAGATGTGGCGTTGCAGGACCCGCATTTAATCTCTGCCGCCGATCAGAAGTCTCCTGGAACGGAGCACGACACAGGGTGAAAGTCCCGTACGAGCAGGCAGCGTGACGCGCGGGCATCCAGACTACCGCCCCTTGGAATTGGAGCGGGAAGCAGGGAGTCATCAACTTCCAACCTTAAACACGACTTGAGTCCGATAGCGAACACAGTACCGTGAGGGAAACGTTGAAAAGAACTCATGGCAGAGAGTCAAAAGATCCTGAAATCTTACGGGCCCAGAACGATACTGCCCCTCGGGGTTGTATCGTGCGTTCTGAATAACGTGCCAGGGAGTGTACCTCAGTGGCGAGAACAAGCCTTCACAAGCTGATTCCCAGGGAAACCAAACCGCCTGCACCTGCACAAGGGAGAG
>CAYNXT010000236.1:393-1542 GCA_964401235.1 uncultured Planctomycetales bacterium | reverse complement strand
GGAAACCAAAGCCTGCAGTTCACGAGAGACTAGGTAGGAAAGTGCCTGTAGTCACTAGGATGCTACCCGAAACTTGACGATCTAATCTGGGTTAGGATGAAGCTGGGTTATGCTCAGTGGAGGTCCGAAGCCGTTCTAGGTGCATCTGTTGGTGTAATCTCAGATTAGGGGTGAAAAGCCAATCGAGTCGAGTTATAGCTGGTTCCTGCCGAAATAGGCCGCAGTCTAGTCTTCACCGAGCCAGTGCGAGAGGTAGAGCCACGGATTTGGAAGATAGGGGAGTAACATCCTCGCTTCCTTGTCCAACTCCCAATGCTCGCACAGCACAGACGTGAGGAAACGGGGGTACGGGGTAAACTCGTGCCTCTATAGGGGAACAACCCCATCCGCGGTTAAGGTCCCACAGTGCTCGTTCAGTGTTAAAGGGTGAAGGGCGTGTGCCACCCAAGACAGCGGGGAGGTATGCTCAGAAGCAGCAATCCTTCAAAGAAAGCGTAACAGCTCACCCGTCAAGGTGACATGCCCCGAAAATGGACGGGGCTAAACGAGCCACCGACACCACGGTCGCGCCACAAGCGCCGAGGTAGGCAGGCGCTCCCACCGGACAGAAGCCCCCGCGTAAGCGGAGGTGGACCGGCGGGAAATGAAAATCCTGGTGGTAGTAGGATCTAACTAGTGTGAGAATCACTAATACCGAAAGGGCCAGGGTTTCTTAGCACTATCCATTATCTAAGAGTCAGTCAGTCCTCACGGCACCCCCCACCGGGCGTGCCGGAAAGGGAAACGGGTTAACAATTCCCGTACTGTTCCTGTACACGCGGCGACGCACGCCGCTCTTCCCACGCTTCGGGCTACGCGGACACGCACCGTCGTGCACGTCAACCAGCGCACGTCTGGGGAGTACCGTCATGATGAGATCCAGACGAACACCGAGACCGAGCACCCCTTAAGGGGTGTTCCGCCGATGCCTCGAGCCCGTGAAACAGGAGAGCGGAAGAACCAGGAACACCTGTACCGAGAACCAGCACTGGTGCCCCTGGGTGAGAAGCCCAAGGTATGCAGGTGACAATCTACGTTAGGGAAATCGACAGATTAGCCCCGTGCCTTCGGCATAAGGGGTCCCTGCGATCGTACCGCAAGGCGCGATTA
>CAYNXT010000236.1:0-383 GCA_964401235.1 uncultured Planctomycetales bacterium | reverse complement strand
CAAGGGGGCTAAGGACTAGTGAATGGCGGGAATAACTATGATTCTCTTAAGGTGACACGCGTTGCCTTAGCAAAATCAGGCCATATGCTGGAACCTCTCAGCATCCCACGCTACGCAAAAAAAAGCGTGACAACGCGATGGGTGGAGACGATCAGCAGGAAAGACTCGGCCTTTTTTTCCCCTTTCACGCCGAGAATCCCCAGAGACTTTACGCCCGACATCTCACTCAGAGATGAAGATAAAGTCCGACCCTCATAGCGATGTGAGGAAGCCACCGGAAACGGCAGCTCGCCTCGGCAACAACCCGAGGTCACACAAGCAACAGCAATGAGCGTAATACCTTGCCGATTGAATGTCGGCTTGCATGAATGGCGTAACGAGAT
>CAYNXT010000235.1:0-2575 GCA_964401235.1 uncultured Planctomycetales bacterium | reverse complement strand
AGCGGCCGCCTACTGGATTTTGGTGTAGAGGATGACGGGGTGGGTCCCGTCAGAGGTCAGGGAGGCGGTGATCCCTGGATCGGTGACGCGGGGCACGGCGACCGCGTGGGGCAGCCCGGCGGGCGCGGATGGCGCGAGGTGAGGCGGAGCCGCTGGAGCGATGGACGGCGGCGTGCGGCGCTCGGGGATGATGATGAGCACCTGCGCTTGAGCAGAGGCCGATTCGGCCTCGACGGATGGCGCCATCCCCGCGATGAGTCCCAGGCCGAGTCCACAGACGAGCGCACGGTTGCGCATGAAACGAAACGGCCTCCCCATCGCTGGAGAGGCCTTCTCCCTTCGGTAGCCCGGCTATCCCGCCTTCCGATAGCAGATAGCGCACTTGATATCTGATATCGGTCGTGGACCCGTGGCTTTGCGTCCCCCGCTTCCGCGAGGTTTGCCCTTATCGATGGAGCCCGTGCAACCAGGTTGTCCGCTCAAGTATACCCGACCCGCCCGCCGATCGTGAAGGGCGGGGCGACATTGCCGTAGGCGCCGGAGAAGCTTGACAACTACAGACGAATATAATAGACTACAGATAAATCAAGGAGGCGCCCATGGCAAAGGTGGTGATGGTTCGACTGTCTGATGAGGAGTACCAGAAGATCGCCGCGGTGGCGAAGCTCGAGCGACGCCCCCTCTCGAACTTCATGACCCTCATGGTCATCAAGGGGATTGAGATGGGCGACTACGTCGATGCCATTGAGATGGATCAGATTACCTCGGATCGGCGCCTGATGGCCAAGCTGCGAGCGGGGCGCCGTGATGCCACGGGGCGCAGGGGCAAGTTCGTTGGCTAACTTCAGAATCTTCGAAACCACCCGATTCCTCCGTGACCTTGAGCAAGACTTTCGAGGGCAGCGGGATCGCATGCGTCGCAAGCTGACCACGTACGCCTATCCCCAGCTGCGCGTCAATCCCTATGCGGGTCAACATATCAAGAAGCTTCGGGATGCCGTCCCTGAAACCTGGCGCCATCGGATCGGCGACTATCGATTTTTCTATGCGGTGGACTAGCGGAAGCGAATCGACTTCATGTTAGCTGCCGATCAGATAGCGTCCCATTAACTGTTGATGATTTTGGCAGAACCGCTTATCCTCAAGGCGATTAGAGAAAATAAGGAATGGCACACGCCTTGAGGAGGGCCACTTGGTGAAAAAAAAGACGGCACGCATGTCACTGGTGTAGGAGTTTGGCGACTCAGAAGTTCGGGACCATCCGTCGCTGGGAAGTCGCCTTGCGTCGCACACGACGCCGAGACACGCAACGATACCGCTGCCATCAGTGTGGACGGACCTCCAGCGCGCGGCCGGGGCGTGGGCAGCGCTACGCGAGCGATCTGCTGGCCGAGAGTGTCAAGCGCCACCTCGAAGATCGGAGCAGCTTCCGGGTCATTGCCAAACGCCTCAGCGAACTGACGCACCGGCGATTCGGACGCATGACCGTGCATCGGGCACTGACGCGAGCGGCTCAGGCCTGCAAGACGCCCGTCGAGATCGCACAGGCACTGCACCCCCGCTGGGCGGGATGGCTCCACCTCGACGGCAAAGGGATCAAGCTCAAAGGGCTGCCGGCCTATGCCTGGACAGCCTTCTTGGCCCAAGACAGCACCGGCGATGTGGTACACGTCGTCCTGTTCGAGGGGGGCGAGCAGCGGGAGATGATCCGGGACTTCCTGCTCGTCGTCCGCGACGAGCTGCACTACCCGATTCGGGGTGTGATCAGCGACTTGCGCGAGGAGATCTTCTGGGCCGTGCAGCAGGTCTGGCCCGGCCTTCCGCACCAAGGGTGCCTCACCCATACGCTGCGCCTGCTCGATACGTACACGGACTACCGGGCGATTCGGCGTCGGCTCTGGCAGCAGCTCCAGCGCTGGCGTCGCTGGCGCGACGATACCCCGATCCTGCACCGCCAGCAGCACGGGTATCACATGGGGGTGCGGCAGATTCGGCAGCAGATCGCCGTGATCAAACAGACCCACGCGGTCGCGTTGCGCTTGCGGCGTCGGGCGCGCATCTGGCTGTCGAGTCGTACCGCCGAGGACGCCGAAGTTCGGTGGGACCGCTTTCAGCGCACGAGCACCAGCGTGCGCTCCCTCGAAGAGCGCACGCTGGTGCACTCGCTGCGGACCCATCGGGCAGCCCTGATGACGTACCTCGATCATCCCGAGATGCCCTGGACGAACAACCGCATCGAGAACCTCATCAAGCAGCTCAATCGGCGGCTCAAGACGCTCGAAGGTTTTGGCAGCCCGCAGCAAGCGCGGGGCTATCTGTATCTCTGGAGCTGCTATCATCGCTTTAAACCCTACACCGATTGTCGAGGGCGCCATCGTCACAAGAACGGCAAGGCGCCGTTAGTGTGTGCCGGGGTTGATCTCACGGGCCTGGACTGGTTCACGTTCTCTCAAAAGACCAACAGTTAATGGGACGCTTCAGCTCCTCTCAGCAGGCCAATAGGGACGACACGTGTTATAATTCTTGAGTTCAAGTTGCTAGCGCAACACCTGGTATCCTGGTCCACCCAGGAGAA
>CAYNXT010000234.1:0-2594 GCA_964401235.1 uncultured Planctomycetales bacterium | reverse complement strand
CCACGCTCTCAGGACGCGGCGCATGATTTTGCCGGAGCGGGTCTTGGGGACTTTCTCGACGAACGCGATCTCGCGCGGGGCCGCGTGGGCCGCAAGGTTAGTCTTCACAAAATCCGCGATTTCTTTCTTCAGCTGCTCTGAAGGCTGATGCCCCTTGCGGAGTGCGACAAACGCTTTGATGATCTGCCCGCGCACCTCATCGGGCTTGCCGATCACGCCGGCTTCGGCGACCGCAGGATGGGCCACTAGCGCGCTTTCCACTTCAAATGGTCCAACACGCTCTCCTGCCGTCTTGATCACATCATCGGCCCGACCTTGATACCAAATGTAGCCTTGCTCGTCTTTATAGGCGGTGTCCCCACTCACATACCAACCTGGAATTCGGAAATAGTCCTGATACTTCGCCGGGTTCTTCCAAATCTCCTTCATCATCGACGGCCAACCTGGCTTAATTACCAGATGGCCAAGCTGCCCTGGCGGGAGTTCTTTGCCCTCATCGTTGACGACGGTGGCGTAGGTGCCAGGAAACGGCTTGCCGGTGCAGCCAATGGGAAAATCCTTGCTGCGGTAATTGCAGATGAGCTGCATCCCGGTTTCGGTCATCCACCAGGTCTCATGCGGAGCAAGACCGGTGATCTTTTTGATCCATTTGAGCGCTTCCGGATTGAGCGGCTCGCCGACGCTGCAAATGTGGCGCAGGCTCTTGAAGTTATATTTCTTTGGAATCTCCTCACCGGCTGACATCAGCATGCGATACGCTGTCGGGGCGCTGTACCACATCGTCACGCCATACTTCTGAATGGTCTGGTACCAGCGATCCGGATCAAACCGCCCACCGATCACCACGCTGGAAATTCCCAAGGTCCACGGCCCATAGATTCCGTACGACGTTCCTGTCACCCAGCCAGGATCTGCGGTGCAATTATGCACAGCCATATTACTCAACACATAGGATTGTTTATCTGTCTCAATGTTACAGACATCTCCTGAGTACGGAACACGATCGATCGATCGAATCGGCAACCATAAATAGTTAGGAGATCGCTTGCCACGCGGATAGGTACACCAGCGCTTCGCCACAAATGGGCGCTCTGCGCCTAGAATCTCGGAAAGCCGCTTGATAGACCTGCCGCCTACTTTGATGCAATAGCAATCATGTCGTGCTACGATCTTCCTTGTACCAATGTGGCTGTCGCTAATCCGCTCAAGTTTGCGACAACTGATCGAACTAAACAGGCCAAATCGTGTCAGGACAATGCGAAGTTGGTAAGCAAGCACCTCTGATGTTGTGTGGAATCGAAACGCATCTCGGTCGGTGTTGCCGTCTCCTCTCCAAAATCCCTTAAGCCACTCCCCAAGCTTCTCATCAGGCAGGTAGAGCATCCAGTCTGGCAATCGCTTGGCCGAAGCCGAGGTTCCAAAGAGATTCCGCGTCATTTCGCAGAGAATGACAGAGCCGACCCGTACTTCACACAGGTTATTAATCCAGAGCTTCTTTCCCTGAAGACCAAAGAGGTGCCTGAGGATCGCAAGAACGTCATCCGCGAAACGTTCCTCGCGCTTGCTGAAGGAAAACTGTAACAGACGGCCCCGGGCCGCAATGCTACCTTCGGCAATATAATAGCCGGCAAACCGCATGAACTCCCCAGTCATCGGAATCTTAGCTGGCAGCAGTGTCTTCACCTTCGAGCGATGCACGCGTCCGTCTTGGACATGACAGCCCTCGATGACGCTGCAGATCTCAAGCACCTCCAGATCCTTCTGCTCGCGCATGCGGGGTAACAGCACATAGTCCTTCTTGGTGAGCGTTCCGGCGGGCTTCCAATGGATTCCCGTCTCTCCCTTCCGACCGCAAAGGACCTCATGGTTTGGCGTCATAAGGAAGGGCTGATCGCAATACGTTGTCTGAATCTTGATCAAATCACCAGCGTAGGGCCGTCGAAAGAGGCGGCGAACCGTTGTAAATGTTCCGTCATGCGCCAGCACCTTGTCTCCTACCTTCAATTCACTGATCACCTTCGGTTTGGGGTTTCCAATAACCTTCGTCGATGGGAGAACACACCAGTATGTATCGTCCTCGCGGAGGTCGAGCGCCCACTTGCTCGTCTGGTAATGGCCGACCATGGCGTACTGGCGATGGAGCGCGCCTTTGGATTTTCCAGTCGAACCGGACGTATAGTGGATGATCAATCCATCATCGACTGTGAGCCACTCCGGCTCGACCCAGTCCGGAGCGTTGGCTGTGAGTTGTTCATAGCTGACTTCATTGGACGCCAGCGCACCTGAGGCCCCGACCAACACCAGTCGTTTGAGTGCCGGAAGTTGTGCCAGGGGAATGCGGCTCTTTAGCGCAGGCGACGTGATGCAGGCCATGGCCTCGCTGTCTCCCAGGCGGTCCTGCACCGCTTGCTCCATGAACGCGTCACACAGCGGAACCGGAATTGCACCCACTCGATGAATGGCGAGAATGGCGATATAAAGCTCCGGGGTACGAGGGAGGAAGGTGCCGACTCGGTCACCTTTTTTCACGCCGAGCTGTCTGAGCCCATGCGCGACGCGACTGGTGAGCTTCTTCAAATCCTGGAAGGTGTACC
>CAYNXT010000233.1:0-2596 GCA_964401235.1 uncultured Planctomycetales bacterium | reverse complement strand
GGGGGATCATCCCCCCACCTGCTGGGCTTCGCCCAACGGCGCGGGATCATCCCACGCCCTGGCTCCAGCCCGAAGGGCCCCTGCCGCTGCGAGCGTCATCCTATCGACAGCGGCAGGCGGCTGCCTGCGGCAGCCCGAGCCAGGGCGTGGGATCATCCTGCCATCTCAATCTTTGGAAATAAAACGGGGTGCGCTCCAAGCAGCTGGCCATCGGACAGCCCCGGCCATGCCCCCGCATCCTTTAGCCGCCGCGGTGTTGGGCCGCACCCTAACTGCTCCCAGATGGCTGCCGCAACCGAGGGAGCAAATGGTTCCAACAAAATGGCGGCCACGCGCACGGTCTCAGCCAGCACGCGCAACGTCGTGTCCAATCGCATCCGCTGTGCTGGGTCTTTCGCCAGCTTCCAAGGTGTCACCGTTTCGATATAGCGGTTCGCGTGGCTGATCAGCGCCATGATGGTTTCAAGCGCCGAAGAGAAGTCAAGATGCGCCATGGCCTCATCGACTCGAGTGGGCAGGCTGAGCGCCTCTTGTTTGAGCGGCTCGTCCTCGACCGCGCAGCCAATCGCAGCGAGCGGCGGCATTTTGCCTTCGCAATAGCGTTCGATCATCGCCATGGTGCGGTTAACCAAGTTGCCCAAATCATTGGCCAGATCAGCCCCAAGCCGCTTCATGAGCGCGTCTTCGGAAAAGTGGCCATCCTGCCCAAACGGGATTTCGCGCAACAGAAAATAGCGATAGACGTCCGCCGCGTACGGCTGAGTCTTGAGCACCTGTGTGACCACCACCGTCGGGTCTACGATGTTGCCGAGCGATTTGGACATTTTTTGCTCGCCGATTTTCCACCAGCCGTGCGCGAACATCATTCGAGGCATCTGCTCGTCGGAGAATCCGAGGGCGTGCAGTAGGATCGGCCAATACACGGCATGATGACGCAAAATATCTTTGCCGATGACGTGGACGTCGGCCGGCCACAGCGCGCGAAATCGCGCTGGATCCATCGGATAGCCTGGCACCGTAATGTAGTTCAACAACGCATCCACCCACACGTAGACCACATGTTCCGGGCTAAACGGCACTTCGATTCCCCAGCTGATGCGCGTCTTGGGGCGGGTAATACACAAGAACTCCGGCAGCGGCTGCTCCAGCAAGCTGGTCAGCTCATTGTACCGACTCGATGGCTGAACGAACGTCGGATGCGTGGCGACAAATCGGCGCAGCCATTCCTGCGCGGCCCGCAGCTCAAGATACCAGCCGTCCTCGGTGGTCGGCTCAAGCGGCCGCTGGCAGCTGGGGCAGAGCGGAGTGGCTTGCCCTGCAGCGCTTGCGAGCTCCGCATCGGTCCAAAACGTCTCATCCGGCGTGCAGTACCATCCTTGATAGGTGGCGCGCTGCAGCTTGCCGTCTGCGTGCAGCTTCGTCAAAATCGCTTGGACGGCCTGTTGATGGCGCGCTTGAGTTGTGCGAATGAAGTCATCGTAGCGGATCGTTAACAGCGACCAGAGGGAGCGGAACCGGCCGGAAAACGCATCGGCGAACTCCTGCGGGCTTTGATTGGCCGCGGCAGCCGCCTGAGCGATTTTCTGCCCATGTTCATCGGTACCCGTGAGTAAGAAGACGGGTTGTTCCTTCAATCGGTGGTAGCGCGCTAGGCAGTCGGCCGCGATCTCTGTGTAAGAGTGGCCGATGTGCGGGGCCGCATTCACGTAATAGAGCGGCGTTGTCACGTAGAGAGTCTTAGACATCAAGTTAGTGGTTAGTGAATAGTGGTTAGTGGAAAAATGCAAGTCCTACTTTTAGAAAGATGGCTTTTCAGCATTTGCTTTTCACTATCCACTAATCACTAGTCACTCGTTAGTGAGAGCCAGTGCTCGCGAGCGAGGGCGGCCACGAGCCGAGGACTCACAAACTGTTCCAGCGACTCCCGGAATTCGACCAGGGCAAGGGCGCTGGAAAGGCAACGGTCCACATTCATCCGCTGGGCCTGCCGCTGCAGCGATGCTGTGTGCGTTCGATGTCGAACGTCTCGCTCATCCGCCGTCGCGGACACCGCCATGTCGCGCAACCAGTCGGCCATCGCTTCCAAGAACCGTGCAACGTCTTGGCGCGTCTCTGGCAGCGGCTGCACCATCCAGGTCGCTGGAGCATCGTGCGCGAAACGCTGCACCAGAGCCTCATAAGCGTCCCATCGCTGGGCTAGCGCGAGCGCGTGCGATGCGCTCCCCCCGCACAGACGAGCGATAGCCTCTGCGGCTGTTCGATGAGAGGCCTTCGCAGCCAGCAGCATCTCGATGATCTGCTCGCAAGAGAGCGGGTGACAACGTAGCAATTGGCAGCGTGAGACGATCGTCGGCAGACAGTGGGCTACGTGGGCGCTCAGCAGCACAAAGCGGGTCTGGGCGGGTGGTTCTTCCAACACCTTGAGCAGACTGTTGGCAGCCTCTTCGGTTAAGCGCTCCGCTCCGTCAAGCAGCACGACTTGCATCCTCGCGCTAAACGGGCGCAGTGCAACGCGGCCTAAGAGCTGCCGAATCGTGTCAATTTTGATCTGCTCCGATGCCCCGCTCGGCACCAGCACGTGCAGATCCGGATGGGC
>CAYNXT010000232.1:0-2613 GCA_964401235.1 uncultured Planctomycetales bacterium | reverse complement strand
TTCCTCCTGCTCCTTGCTGGAAACCCTGGCGTAGATGATCGCGTTAACAGTTGCAGTCATCTGAACAGGAGAGCTTCTTGAGGCACTCGAAACGTCTTCGTGCCATTGTTCCGTAGTTTGCCATAGGTGGTCTTGGCCTCATTCGGATCATCCTCGATAAATCTAAAAATAGAGGCTGCCAGGTAGTCATGGTTTTTCTCAAATGCCAGCCAATTTCGCTGCAAGCGTTCGGCTACAGCGCCGGTGGTGTTCGAGCCGGCGAAGATATCGAGCACGAGATCGTCGCGCTCGGTGAGAAACTTGATGAAGAACTCCGGCAGCTTTTCAGGAAACCGTGCGGGATGCCCCGGGGCGTTTACCAGTTTGCAGAATCGAAGGTATTGCGAGTTGCTGTCTGTGTTTGGAATTTGAAGCAGATTGGGTGGGATCGCCCCGCCGTTATTAGCGTTGAATGCCTTGCTGATGTCGTGGCCCGAGGGCCGCTCCTTCGGGCTGTAGAACTTCTCCCCATTCTTCAGAAGTAGCTTCATGCGCTCAGAATACGGGGCAAGAACCTGATTGACGTTTGCCTTGGGGTGATCGGTCTTGGAAAACCACCAGACCGTATTGACCGCATCCTTCACGCGGATTTTGCGCTTATTGACCCACTCGATGGGAGAAGGAAGCTTCGCGGGGTTATACCAGAAAAACTCCTCGGCGAGCCGGAAGTCCAACTCATCGCAGAATTTGATGAGCACCCGATAATTATAGAGAGAGCGGACAGGGCGATTTTTCTCATACGCCCCGCCGAGATCGAGCACAAAGCTTCCTGAGGACTTGAGAACCCTGAATATCTCCTTGGCGAAGTCGGCCAGCCAGTCCACGTACACGTCTTGCTCTTCGTTGCCGTAGCTTTTCTTCCGTTGCAACGCAAACGGCGGGGACGTGAGCACCAAATCGATGGCGTCATCTGGAAGCAGCCGCAAAAGCTCCAGCGCATCAGCGCAGTAGGCTGCGCCTCGATGGGTCGTATAGAGCGGCTCAGGGAGCCGTCGAGTTACATCAGTATTCTTCAAGGTGAGCCACCCAGCTGGTCAAAATCTTCCACAGGACCGTGACGGCAAAATACACCTCAGGATCTTTGTGTTTCAACGCCTCGATCTGCCCCACGTACGCATCGGGTTTCTGCGTGCCGAGCAGGTAAGCGATCCAATGCCGCGCATCTTCATCTACCAAGCCGTTGAGCAGCTCATTCACGGAGAAGCCGCCCGCCTTGCTCAAGGCCCAGGCGATGCCTGGCCGAGCGGTGGGGTTGGCGATAGGGAACTGCTTGAGCAATTCCGGTCGCAGATGCGACGCCAGTTTTGCCAGGGCTCGGGCCGCCTCCGTTCGGATCGTCTGGTCAACGGATAAGAAACTCTTCACCAAGCCGTCCAGGGCCTCCCGGCCCCCGACTTCGCCCAACGACCAGGCGGCTCCTGCCCTGATTTCAGGGTGCTGCGTGTCATCCGAGAGTATCTTCAGCAACAATCCTCGCGCCTCATCCGTTCCGACTTCTGCAAGGACGATCACAGTTTCCAATCGATGGGGTAAATACTCGTCCTGCAAGGCCTGGTCGAGAAAACGATGGCCTTCCACTCGACCATGTCGCATCAACACCAAAGCCGCCTCGAGACGAATGTAAATGTGCTCCTTTTCATCTGCCAGGCGATTTAGCAGTGCCCGATCAACAGATTCTTCCAGGAATGAGGACAACGCCTTGATCGCTGTGTATCGATCGCTATGATGCACGCTGCCAAGCAGCTTGAGATACTCACGAGCCTTCAACTGCTGAGAGCATGGAATACTTCGAGTCACCGGCATGACACAGGCCAGGAACTGGTCTGCTCTCACAGGCTCGTTCTTCTTTACCAGCGGTAAGAGCTTGAATTTGCCCCTCACCAGTTGCAGGGTGATCTGCCGGCCATCGGAGGCTCGAGCGTACTTGACGCACCCGCGCTTAGCCTCCAAGACCTTACCGTCAGAAGAGGCGATGGCGCTCGGCCAGGTTAGACGCAGCTCGAAGCCTTCTTGCGCCCCTTTCGGCTTCTGAATGATCACCTGCTTTCTGGCGTAGGCCCTACGCAACTCCTTGACGCTCAGGTATTGAACGAGATCACCCGCCCGCCAATCGATGGGCCGATCACCGACGCGCCCGCAACGCACAAGCGCCACGTAATCCTCATCCGCCAGGCTTGCATCCCATCCCCGCTCAGGATCAGACACCGAGTGGGACATGCTGATCTCAAGCTGCGTTTTCGCCCGCGATTCCACCCGCGTGCCGCATTTGACGCAAAGGATATCCGGCACGCGGATACGCTTAATCTTGATCGCCTTCCAAATTTTGAAGCTGGCAGAGCCGCGTTCCAGTTCTATAGGTTGATGCCCTTGTTGACCCAAGTCCTGTCGGACTTTCTTCGTGCCGATGGCACCGATTGCCAGCTTTTCCAAAAAGCTCTCGTCTGACTTGAATGATCGGCCGTTTGGCATGCTATCTCGCGGCCGCCCGGCCGTTTCGCAGGAGCTTCTTTATGTGGTATTCGTGAATCTGGCCCGGTTTCATGTGGCGGTTGAGCCAGCGGTTGACGGTCTGGA
>CAYNXT010000231.1:1021-2633 GCA_964401235.1 uncultured Planctomycetales bacterium | reverse complement strand
TGGTGGCTTGTTCTGATTGGAGGAAGCATCTTCAGCAGCGAGGGCGAGGCGAGAGAATGAGCCTGTGGCTATTAAGATGAGTATCCCCCCTAGGCATCCCTGTGGTCCACGTCGCATGCGGCGCCCCTGTGTGCTCTTCGACTTAAAACGACTTAATGTCGCTTTACTGTACTTAAAGGAGGTACTGTTGTCAAGCTCGTTCAGCAAACCGCGGGATGATGCCTGAGACCGGCATCGCGTGCTAACGGTGTGCTAACGCAACCATCCTCATCAGGATCAATCAGCATCGACCATCCGCAAGACGGTCTCGATCCCACAGCACCACCCTCCCGCTAGTCAGCTCACCTTCGGGAACCACCAGCAATCAAGAGCAACGACGAGCAACCTCGCCCGGCTTGTGTCCTGAACTTTCCACAGTGATTCACTTCGCCTCATAACCCGAAGGTCGGCCGTTCAAATCGGCCCCCCGCTACTCTTTTTCTAAACGGATCTGGTTCTCCGCCCCATCGATTAAGCGAGGGGCGGATCCGCCCCTGGCTTTAACGCGGTGGCGGAAAATCCAACCCCCGCTACCATTCGTTCCCGAGAGGGTTACGGCGTCTCGCCATAGCCCTCTTTTGGCCTCCGTGCTAACCTGTGCTAACGCACCAGGCCGAACGAAGCTCCAAGACGAGCCATCAGCAGCAATGCCGGGTCCATGGAGACCTTGCGTCTGAGACAGTGGCGTGCTAGACTTGGGGAAGAGAAATAGGAGGCTGACGACTCGGGGAACAAGCAGATGCCAGTCGTACTAGAGCGAGAGTATAAGACATTCAAGGAGCACCTGGCCGAGCTCCTCGCTAAGGGAGAGGGGAAGTTTGTCCTCATCAAGGGCGAGACGATCGTGGATGTGCTTGCGTCGTATGAGGACGCCCTGAAGGAGGGGCTTGGAAAGTTCGGGAATGTCCCATTCTTCATCAAAGAGATTTCGCGTGAAGAAGACGTGAACTTCTTCTACTACACCGTCCCCGTCCGCTAGTGCCGTCCTTTACAGTTCAGCTTCCGAATCTCCAACGCACAGGCCCGATGTGCCAAGTTCGCATCGGCGTATCGGAGCCGGCGGCGAACCTCCTCCGGCAGCAGAGTAAACCTGTTCCAAACCCTGTAGAGATCACGGCGTTGATTGACACGGGTGCTTCGGGCACAGCCGTCAAGCCCGAGGTCATTCGACAGCTCCAGCTGACTCCTCGTGGCGTGACCAACATCGCCACCCCCTCATCTGCCGCGCATCCCTGTAACGTGTACGATGTGTCCCTGACGTTCGCCAACGGCGTGATCGTTCCCGTAATCACCGTGATCGAAGTGCCACTCGAGGGTCAAGTCATCCAAGGTCTCATTGGCCGAGATGTGTTGGCTCACGGCATCTTGATCTACTCAGGCTACACCAACACCTTCAGCCTGTCGTTCTAGCCAACTCTCGCTCTCCCCGGTTTCATACACCAATCTTGTCGAGGAACTTTCGGTGTAATTTCTTTCTCACCAGTCCTTGACACTTTGGCAAAGCGTCAGGTATGTTTGAAACCACCAGACAATTTTGTAGGGCCGAGAAGGGCAACCCCACCCGTGAGGGGGG
>CAYNXT010000231.1:0-1011 GCA_964401235.1 uncultured Planctomycetales bacterium | reverse complement strand
GCGCAAAGCTACGGGACTCAGACGAGTTAGCCGGGCTGCCGAGGAAGAACAGGCAGTCCGGTTTTTTGTTCCTTGCTGACACGAAGGCGTGATGAATCAACATAGTCGCGTGCTAACGCGTGCGACCAGTCAAGCGAACCTGTTTGGGTCGCTGAAGTATTTTCAGGGGTGGAAAGCGCTAGCCGCTGCGGAGGCGGCTCAAGGATATGTCTTCGTCGTGTGTAACAACGAAGCAGGCGATGGGTAAGGTATAAAAACGGGAGGAGAAAACGAGAGATGGTACGCAAAATCCTGTGGGCGTTAGGTGGCGTGGTATTGACCATAGGGGCGGTTCAGGTTGCGAGTGCAGCGGAGCTTAAGGTCACCGCAGAGGCTACCTCGCCAAGAGTAGGAACCTATCAGACCTCGTTCACTGACATCCTGGTAGCGCAAAACGGATCGATGGTTAATTATGGGGAACCCGTCTTTTCTGTAAGTCCCTACGTTTCAGTGCAGGTACTGAGATACTCTGGCCCGTGTTACGTCAAAAACTATGGGGTTTATAAAGGGACGAAGGGACAATATTTCGTGCAAACCAACTTGTCTGCTAACTCTAATTTTACAGGAGGCTGTGCTTGGACGGAGGATGATCTGACCCTTCGGGTTACTGTCACTCATGTGTCAGATGCTGGCACAACGCTCGTCAAGATCAGCCCGCACCGCTAAGGCCCAGCGGTTCGATTTGCCTTAGTCTCGTGTAATCCCAGCGTGGTATCTTATCAAGCGACTAGCGGAAGACCGCGTTTTTTAAGGTTAGCATGAAACTGTTGCGTGATTCTGGACGATGGTTAACTGGAATGCTGTTGGGCGTCTCCCTTAACCTTAACGGGACATTAAATGCTCAACAGGATTTAGGTTTTTCGCAGAGGCCTGCTCAAGAGCCTGAGCCAGTCCAAGGCTCTGCGGTCACTTCTGTAGGTGAGTTTTCAAAGCGTTTCGAAGAAGCCATCCGTGAGCTTACCGTTCCGCGCT